>CAMLNK010000089.1 GCA_946481035.1 uncultured Dyadobacter sp.
TCCACACGATAGCTTACTTCCCCGGGTTCGGCGGCAATCAGTTTCCGGCCTTCGGCGAGTGCTTTGTCAAGATTGTTCTGGCGGAGATAAAGCTGCTGTTTCTGGTGCGTGATCTCTTCGGTCACCCCCATCGATTTTTCCAGCTTGTTGTAAGTATCAATCGCCTTGTCGAATTGGTCGGCAAAAACGTAAACTGCCGCCAGTTCTATTCCGTACTCGATATTTTCGGGATTTTTGGCCACCAAAGTCTCATAAATCTGCGCGGCTTCGGTGTATTTGCGGAGTTTTGCGTAGAGTTCTGCGAGCTGCTGCGAGTAAAAAATATTTTCCTTATCGAGGTCATGCGCCTTTTTCGAAGCATTGACCGCCTCGTCGTATTTTTCGAGTTTGATGAGCGCAGTGGCTACGAGGTAATGTGCGGTGGCGTCCTGCGGGCTCAGGAGTGCGAGCTTTTCAAACACCGGCAATGCACGGTCGGGCTCGTCTTTCATCATAAATTTCATCCCCTCGGTGGCCATCGACTCGCCTTCCAGTCTTGTAAGGACTCCCTCCTCCTTCACTTCCTGTTTGTCACGATCTTTACGGCGCTGGGCATGGGCCGGCGCCATCAGCCAGGAGGCCGATAAGAAGCAAATAAGAAGGGTTATTTTCAAATATCCGGTCCTCATATTTTGTATCGTGCGCCATCAGTTCGTGTGACTTGACAGGCTATTTCAGTGTAAATAACAAAGTTACCAAATTTTGTCAGTATGCTCTGCCCAAATGTCTTTGCAAATAAGTATACTAACGTGGAAATATATATAATCTTATGCCGGAATGGGCAGTTGCACGGCGCCTATCGCACCGAGTAAGCAGATTTTCCAAAACCGGGCAGGCCCGTCGGGCTGAGGGCCTCCACACGGATGTCTGCCGGGCTCGCGGCATCGGAATGGTAATAGCTCACCCGGGCCTTACCATCGCTACCGGTTTTGAGCATAGGTGCCCAGAAAACCGTCGAACGGAAATCCGGGTTCGGAGCGGGAGGACTGGTTGGCCCATATTGAGGTGAATAAAACTCTTTCGGGGTGTGAAAGCCGGCGATTTTGGTCACCAAAACGCCCGGTACAATGTCCTGCGAATAGTCGTAATTCTCATTTCCTCGCTTGGTAAGCACCGCAATAACCCCGTTTCCTCCCCTGCTGCCATATATCGCCGCCGACGCCCCTTTCAGCACATCGATAGATTCAACATCATACACACTCAGCGACGTGATCAGCTGCTTATCCACCGGCATACCATCCAGTACGAAAAGCGGCTCGCCTCTGTTGCCTCTTATCGATACTACCGCATTCATCCCCGATCCCATGACCGACACGCCCGCGACGCGGCCTTGCAGCATATCGAGAATGCTCGTATAGCCCGAAGCCATTTGCGGCGTCACTTTCAGCGTCGCATCGGCCGAATTATAGAGCTTCCGCGAATCGCGCGGGACTTCTTTTTTGGCTTTGATGGTAACTTCCCGCAGAAGCCGCTCGCGGCTTTCACGGATTCTTCTTGAAATTTCCTGGTCCTGAGCGGCATTTTTGAGGAAATCGGCCATTCGTTGAGCATCGACGGTGACCGGCTTGAAAGGAATTTTGACAATAGAAGCGCGTGGCGCATCAAACGGATTGAGCGTAAAAGACAGGTTCTGGTTGCCCTTTTTGTTCATCCCCTGAATGCGAAGTTGCAGCGAGTCGCTGAATGCCAGATTGTAAATGGTGAAATGGCCGTTGTCGTCCGTTTCGGCCGTCATGAAATTGCTGAGGCTGTCGTTGCTGACAAAGAGCGACAATACCGTTTTTTCGGTCAACTTCTTATTGTTCCGCTTCGTATCGCCGTCCAGCGTAATGCCTTGTTCGACGTACCTTTTTGTGGGCGGAATGGAATCGCTGAGTACATCTTCCCATTTGAAGCGCGTCCAGCCGTGGGTCATCATCAGATAGTCGAGATGAATTTTGCGGTTCGATTTTGTGGGGTCGAAATAGTAGGCAGGTTGTTCGACAATACCTTTTAAATCAGAAGATAACAACAAGTAGGAAGCGATGTTTTGCTCGAATGGCTGCTGCAAGATCTGGCCGGCGTCGGTTACCGATAATGAAAGATTCGCTTCCACAGGCTTGCCGGCCGAGTCGGTAACGGACACCTCCACGTCGACTTTTTCGCGCGGCTTGTACTCCGCTTTCGAAGGCTTGACTTGCACGTGCAGGTTTCTGGAATGGTTTATAAATACGAGCCGTTCGCAAACGGGTTTGTTGGCCTCGTCGAAAAGCGTAAGATGGGTAATACCGTCCGGCAAATCCGTGGTCGGCAGCTGCATCATCAATCCGCGGTTACCGATTTTCCCGTTCGCTACAAATGCGACGATACCTCGTGCGTGACCTACGACATGAACCGGTATTTCGCTTTTTCCGGGAATTTTCGCGTATGCTATCACTCTCATTTTAAGCGGATTAGAAAGGTTGTCGACCACCATCGTGAACCCGGTATCTTGAACTTTCGGAAATGCGAAAGGGCTCACTTTCCCACTGGCTTCCCTGATAAATGCCCGGTACGACTCGCCCGTTTTCGGCGCAAACTGAAACCGGCCCATTCCCAGGTGCTCGCTTTTGAATGACGCCACGGTGTCGCCGCTTTGGGCGAGCACGAAGCCTGTAACCTCTTGTCCCAGACCGGCCTCATTCACGGCTTTGAAAGCGACGCGTGTGTTGATATCGGCTACCAGTTGTCCGCCCTCCGGGAAAAATTGCAGGTCGATCTTACCGGTAGGGGCATCAGCGGTCGTATTTTCTTCATAATTAAATACATAGATATTCTTTTGAAAGAAGAAATCGTCGGAAGCATTGCGCATCCAGTTGGTGTAGGCACGGATTGAGTAGGCGCCGGGCGTGAGCGAATCGGAGAGAACGAACTGTCCGTGACCGACACCGCCGGTCATTTGTACACGTTTCAATGCCGCATTTTTGCCTGAGCGCTGCTCGATCAGGTCCACGTAGAGGAGGTTGCTGGCGCTGTCGGCCAGGTGCAGCGAGCCTTCGGTGAGGTATGCCTTGAACCAGAGCGTGTCCCCCGTCACATAATAGGGCTTATCGAGGTGCAGGTAGGCTTTTTCGACTGGTAATGTGCCGCGGTATTTATTTAATTTGTTGGAAATGAATTGAATAAAATCGTCTTCCGACCATTGGAACGCTGTGATGAGGAAGGTAATGGCGGCAAGTAATGCATAGTTGATGAAGTTCTTTTTCCACGGCATATCGTTAAGGAGATTTGTTATATATGCAATTTACCTAAAATAAACTTGCAAAATAATTCTACTTATTCAACTTACTAACCAGCAAATAGACCGGATAACTTATCACAAGGAACAGCAGCGCATATTGGCTGCTCGGCAAGTCCTGTATAATGGCACCGACCAGGAAAGCGATCGAGAGAATAAGCATTAAAACGGGCAGAAAAGGGTAGGCGGGGACCTTCCACGGCCTTGGCAGGTGCGGTTCTTTCTTCCGCAGCGCTAACAGGGAGGCAAATCCCGACGTGTAACCCAATACGAAAAAGAACGTCGCGATGTCCGACAGCTTTTCCGTGGCATCTTTTCCGATGAGAATCAATGTAATGGCCACCGTCGAGGTAATCAACATCGCTACCGCCGGCGTGCCTCCCTGGTTGACGGTAACGCCCGATTTGAGGAAAAGTCCATCGCGGCTCATCGAGTAAAGAACGCGCGGGTTGAACAACAGCTGCGCATTGACGATGCCGAGGATGGAAATCATGAGGAACAAGGTTACGATTTTGCCTGAACCCGCGCCGAAAATCAGGGTAATGGCATCGGCGGCGGCCAGTTTCGATTGCGCGAGCTGGTCCATTGGCAGCACATGGAGGATGGCGAGGTTGCAAAGCAGGTAAATGGCGATGATCACCAAAACGCCCCCGATCATCGATTTAGGCAGGTTTTTGGATGGATCACGGTCTTCCTCGGAAAAATAGGCCGCGGTATGCCAGCCGTCGTAGGTGTAAAATATGGCCTGCAAAGAGAATACAACCGGTGCTATCCATGAACCCGTTTCGATGATTTTGCTGGTAGTTACCTGTGCCTCTTCCACAGTTACCTCATTTCCATACAAATAACAAACCGCTACAAATGCGAAGAGCCCGATCCCCTTCAGCAAGCTCATGATATTCTGAAAACTGCTGGCCAATGCGAGCCCGATCCAGTGAATAACCGTGAGCGCCAGCAGGATAGCCGCCGCCACATACGACTCGTACCCGGCCAGGGAAGGGATGAGGAGCGCCAGGTATTCGCTCATTGTGTACACTCCGAAACCAAGCGCCGAGCAGGTGCCGAGCCAGCTGTTGATCCCCACTACAAAACCGGCGTAGTTCCCGAACGCACGCTGTGCATACACGTACCACGCGCCCGCCCGCGGGACCGACGTGCCGAGCTCGATCGTGCACAAAGTGCCGAGAAAGGCATAAAGGCTCACCCCGATCCACAAAGCCATGATCAGTCCCGGATCGCCGAGCTGCGCGGCAATGGGGCCCGGCTTGCGGAGAATGCCGGTACCGATAGTGCCGCCGACGGTCACCGCGACGCCGAATCCGACGCCCAGGATCTTGAAAAGTTCGTTTCGGGTAGAAGGTTGCTGCATGGAGCGGAGTGAAATGTGCTTTTCGAAAATAGGAAACTTTTTCTGAATGTAACTCCTATCTTCGCCATCAAATACAAGCATAACTTCCTATCTGCATCGCACCGCCATGTTTAGGGCCAAGAACCTTTGGATCATTCATTTGCTGGGGTGGGTATTGTTCATGAGCCTGCCGCTCACGATCGTTTCGCGCGAGCCAGGTGCCGATTTTCCGGTCATGGTGTTGAAATCGGGCTGGTTCTGGCTGTTTTTCCTGGTGTATGCGGCATTGTTTTACGGCAATTGGCTGGTACTCGTCCCGAAACTGTATTTGAGGCAGCATTACGTGGCTTATGCCGCAGTGTTCGTGGGGCTGCTGGTGCTGATCTATTTTTCCCAACCATTTGAAAAGCTCATATTCAGGAAGTTTGGGCAGGAGCAGGGTAGGGAACCGAGGCCCGAACCACCGCGCGAGGGGTTTCGGGAGGGAAGGCCGCCGGGCCCGCCTCCGGGAATGGAACCACGCCCGATGCCGGGCCCTGTGCGTGAACGAGCGGTGGATTTCGTCAGCTTAACGCTCTTTATCGTCGTTTGGGCTGTGGCTATGGCGATCCGCATTTCACGGGAATGGCGGCAATCGGAGCGGCGGGCGATCCTTTCCGAGGCCGAAAAGGCGCATGCTGAGCTATCGTTTTTCAAAGCGCAGATCAACCCGCATTTTCTTTTTAATACCCTCAATAACATTTATGCGCTGGCGGTAGGCAGCAGCACGCATACCGCGCCGAGCATTCTCAAACTCTCGCAAATGATGCGGTACATTACCGAAGAGGCGACAGAAAACTACGTCCCGCTGGAAGATGAGCTCGCCTGCCTGGAAAATTATGTGGAGCTGCAAAAATTGCGGTTGAATGCCAAAACCATCCTGGATTTCAGCGTCAAAGGCCAACCGGAAGGCATTAGAATTGCACCGTTGATCCTGATGACTTTCGTAGAAAATGCATTTAAATATGGCGTAAGCAACCACCGGGAGTCGGTCATTCGTATTGCGGTAGAGGTAGGGGGAAAAGACATTCAATTTTTTTGTCAAAACCGCATTATCGAGCGCAAAAGGGATGACGACCGCACAGGTGTAGGCATTTTGAATACCAAAAAACGGCTGGATTTGCTTTATAGCGACTCTTACGACCTCGGTATCCGCAACGACGGGGAGGTTTTTACAGTGAATCTTAAACTCCCGGAGCGATGAAATGCGTAATTATTGATGATGAGCCGCTCGCGCTAAGCATTCTCGAAAAATACATTGCCGCATTTCCGGTGCTCGAACTCGTCGGAACATTCGACGATGCGATCGAAGGCGGGCGGTTTCTGAAAGCCAATGCGGTCGATTTGCTTTTTATCGATATCAATATGCCTGATTTGACCGGTTTGGAGCTCGTTGCGAGGCTGGAAACCAGGCCGATGGTGATTTTTACGACCGCCCACAAGAAATTTGCATTCGAGGGATTTGAGCTGGAAGCGGTGGATTATCTGCTGAAACCAATTACGATCGAACGATTCGAAAAGGCGGTGCAAAAGGCTGCGGAACGTTTTGAGCTGAAAAAGCCGCGGCAAAATGAGGAGTCTATCGTGGTCCGTTCGGAGTATAAGGTGATTAAGATTGCATTGAATGACATTGCGTACATCGAAGGAATGGAGGACTATATTAAGATCCATTTGCTGAGCTCGCGGCACCCGGTCATGACGCTGATGTCGCTGAAAGGTATTCTTGAAAATTTGCCTGAAAGCGGGTTCAGCAGGATACACCGCAGTTATATCGTGCCGAATTTGCAGGTGAAATCCATTCAGAATAAGAAAGTTAAGCTTTTGTCGGGTGCTGAATTGCCGGTAAGCGACAGTTATGTCGATTTTATCGAAAAATGGAAGAACGACCAGGCCTGATTTTGGAAAAACGGCTGATTCACCGGTAAAAAAGGGCCGTTGACCGACACATTCCACCTGTTCCGCAACAAAGGGTGAAGCGAATACGATAATGTATTTAAACTCACAGAACTGCTGCAATTATGGAACGCAAAGAATTTTTGAAAAGGGGATTTTCAGCATTGGGCTTCGCTGCTATCGTCCCGATGATCAGCTGCTCGAACGATACTGTCGACCCCGCGGATACCTCTACCGATACAACCGGGTCTACATCCGGCAGTACCTCCGGCTCCACATCGGGAACCTGCACCGCGACGGCCTCCGAAACGGAAGGGCCATTCCCGACCAAATCGCCCGCCAGCCTGGTTTCCAATGACATTACTTCCGATCGTTCGGGGACAAAGCTAACGGTCAAAATCACCATTCAGGACAAGAATAACAGCTGCGAAGGCCTGGAAGGAGCATTGGTGGATATCTGGCATTGCGACGCGACCGGCAATTACTCGGAATACGGCGGTACCGGCATGCAGTCGACCAACTACACCAGCGTACATTTCCTCCGCGGCCGCCAAACGACCGATTCCGAAGGCTTAGTGACCTTCACGAGCATTTATCCGGGCTGGTACTCGGGCCGCGCGGTGCACATTCACGTACACGTGTATAATGCGAGCGGGAAGTCGTTATTGGTAACGCAAATCGCATTTCCGGAAGACATCAGCAAGGTTGTCTTTGCGCAGGGCGTGTACGCGAGCCACGGCCAGGCCGACACAACCAATGCGAAGGATAACGTATTCGGAGACGGCGTAAGTACCGAACTCTCTACCGTCACCGGCAGTGTTTCCGCAGGATATGTGCTGACGCATGCGATTGTGGTAAGTGCCTAATGACCGCCGACGACTGACTGCCGACCGCCGTCCATGGTCGAACAATTGTCGGCCGTCGGCGGTCAGCGGTCCTTTTTTAAACCCCTAAAATTCGATCACAATGCTGACCCAAACCGACGCTCAAATATACCTGGAAGGCCTTCGCGGGCAGTTTCAAGCGGATGGCTTCCGGAGTTTCAGGACCTTCGATTTTAAAGAGTACCGCGCGGCAGACCGTAGGCCTGTCGGGACACTGGAAGTCGTGAACGACGAAACGCTCATGCCTGAATGCAGCCATGTGTTGCGGGTGGAGAAGTTTTGCCAGGTTATTTTGCTGCCGATCGTGGGGGCAATAGAGGTTAAAGAAGAGGGTATGGAGCCCCGATTTATCAATTCCGGGGAGGTGTTGTTTTTACTCGCATCCCCGGACAAGTATTACACCATTACCAATCCATATCCCGATGAGGCGATCAATTATTTGCAGATCAGGATTAACGATAGCCAGTTTTTAAGCACCCCGATGTCGTCAACCGGTATCACCGTTCCGTTTGATTTAAGTGAAAAGAATGCCCTTCTCCCGGTCCGTGGCTACAACGGAAGCTCCGCCCATCTGTTTATCGGCCAGTATGACGGCCGGGCGGAAGGCATTTTTACCAGCTGGAACTCCCATCATAGCACATTTATTTTCGTGATTGAAGGCGCATTTGAAGTGCAAAACCGGCTGCTCGAACGGCGCGACGGGCTCGCATTAGGCAATGCAGAAGCGGTAGAATTCGAGGCGTTGTCGAATGGGGCGATTTTGTTGGTGATTGATATTGGGGGTTAGGGCTGATAGAATATAAGAATCAGCTCCGTAATCCTTTCAAATTCATGCGATCCTGAAATCAGAGGTATGCCGAGACACATGGCAGTTCCCGCGATAAGAGCGTCTGGAAGCTTTAAGCCATATTCCCACTGGACATACCTTGTCATTTCCTTAATACCGTCATTCAGATCTATTACGTGACAGTTTGCGACGAGCATTTCGGAATACTCTTGATATTCACGTGCAATGTATTTGTGACTAAGTATTTCAAGCTCAGAAACAAACGATAAATAGGGTTCTATATCCTGTAACATCGTTCCGAGGTGAGAATCTCCTCCAAACAAACTCAGGATGATATTCGTGTCGAGTAGCATTTTAGTCCCATTCATCTCGCATCTGCTTTTGAATTTCCAAGGCGTTGCCAGTTAGTTTCAAAACACCCACGAATTTTAGGGCATCTAATCTTTTTCCTGTGGCGGCTGATTGGGAAGCAGGGAAAAGCTGTGCCCATTTTGCGGCTGGAAAGAGATCTTCGATTGTTTGGCCTTTTTTCAAAATGAATTTCATGTGTGTTTATGTTGGTTTTGCTCCCCAACATAAACTACTAGCCAGAATTAAAGGCCTGACAATGTGCTAATAGGACCGTTGGCTTATCCTCCGGAAAACAAAAAATCGCGGATGCCGTTTTCACAGCATCCGCGATTTTTGCATTAAATAATATTGCTTAAAGAACTGCCTCGGCGAGAACCAATACTTTGTTGTTCAGCACTTCCACAACACCACCGTCGATGATGTAGTTTTGCTTTGCAGCGCCGGTATCGACTACCACATCACCTTTGCCCAGCGTGCTGACCAGCGGCGCGTGACGGTTCAGAACCTGAAACTGTCCTTCGGTACCCGGTAATGTTACGGCATTCGCCTCGCCGGCAAACACCTTTTTATCTGGGGTAATGATTTCTAAATGCATGATTAGAAAGTTTATGAGCTTATGAGTCTATGAGTTTAGAATTTAAAGTTTATGAGCACTATACTCATGGACTTTGAACATTAAACTCATGAACTCTATAACTTATCGTGCCGCTTCCGCCAGCATTTTTTCTCCTTTCGCCTGAGCGTC
>CAMLNK010000090.1 GCA_946481035.1 uncultured Dyadobacter sp.
TATTCTCGACATCCGCGCCGAGTTCGGCGATTACGTGATCGACCATTTTACAGGCGAATACCTCGAAGGCCGCACGCCTAACCCGTGTGTGCTTTGCAATACCCACATCAAATGGGACGCATTACTCCGCCGCGCCGACAGGCTCGATTGTGAGTTTATTGCTACCGGGCATTATGCCAATATGCAATTCAATAATGGACGCCATTATGTTTCCAAAGGCATCGATGCCTGGAAAGACCAAAGCTACGTGCTGTGGGGCGTGTCGCAGGAAAGCCTGGCCCGTACGAAGCTGCCATTGGGTTATTTGCATAAAACCGAAATCAGAGAAATGGCCCGGGAAAGAGGTTTTATTGATTTGGTGAACAAGTCGGAGAGCTACGAAATCTGCTTCGTGCCCGATAACGACTACCGCGGCTTCCTGAAACGCCGTATTCCGGGCCTGGAAGCGGAAGTAGCAGGCGGGAACTTCATCTACGCCGACGGCACTGTCGTCGGGAAACATGAAGGTTACCCGTTCTACACCGTTGGCCAGCGCAAAGGGCTTGGCATTGCATTAGGTCGCCCGGTTTTCGTGACCGAAATCCGGAAAGATACCAATGAAGTGGTGCTCGGCGATATGCCCGATCTTTTCCGCGACGGTATGAATGTGAGCAAATTGAATCTTCAAAAATACGAGTCCATCGAAAAGCCGCTGGAAACCGTTACCAAAGTGCGCTACAAACACGACGGTACCCCGGCAATCATCGAACAAACCGGCCCGGATCAAATCGTAGCCCGCTTCCACGACGGCGTCAACGGCATCGCGCCAGGGCAAGCCGCTGTTTTTTATGAAGGCGATGATGTTGTGGGTGGAGGCTGGATTATGAAGAGTTTCCGGCAGGAGTGAGATGGAATTCGCGAGGCATAAAAGAAAAACACCTGACGTGCTTAGAGGAGTTGCAATCCAATGCCGGTTCAGGTGTTTTTCAAAATTTACGGAATGTATCCGAATATTGCTACTTTATCCTCTGCCGCACAGCCTCATACAACACCACCGAACTCGCAACTGATACATTCAGCGACTCCACTTGCCCGGCGAGCGGGATTCTCGCGCCGCTGTCGGCAAGGTCGATGAATTCTTTGGAAATACCGTCTTCCTCAGAACCCATAATGATTACCGTAGGAATGGTGAAATCGATGTCGTAGAGCGATTTGTCGGTTTTTTCGGTACATGCGATGATCTGCAAGCCGCTGTTTCTGAGGTAGGTGAGCGTTTCGTAAAGATTTGGTTCCCGGCAAATGGGCAGGAAGTTCAATGCGCCGGATGAGGTTTTCATCGCGTCGGCATTGATCTGCGCGCCGCCTTTGGTAGGGACGATGATCGCTTGCACACCTGCGCATTCGGCCGTACGCGCGATGGCACCGAAGTTGCGGACGTCGGTAACGCGGTCGAGCAGGAGCAGGAGCGGGGTTTTGCCATCTTCGTACACCTGCGTAAGCACATTATGCAAAGGCATGTATTGGATGGGCGATACAAATGCGATGACGCCCTGGTGATTTTTGCGGGTTACCCGATTCAGTTTTTCGACCGGCACACGCTGATAGGGAACGCCTAATTCTTTGGCGAGCTTTTCAATTTCTGCGAGACCAAACTCGCGCTGAATGAATAACCGTTCGATTTCTTTCCCCGAACGAAGGGTTTCAAGTACCGACTGTGTACCAAAAACCATGTCGGCCTGGGACTGTCTGGGGGCGGGTTTTCTTACCGTATACTTCCGTTTCTCCATGCTTCTACTACTGGATACCAAATCGGCTGGTATTCGGCATAGCGAACCAGTTCATAATGATCATCCACAAATTGATTGTTTCTTCTGTTAAATGTAAAATTGACGTTTTGCGCGTTGCCTCTGTGATCGTAGGTCCACACTTCGCGGTCTTTGCTGCGCTGAACTTTGTCCGGCGGGCCCAATACGATGTAAATCATTCCTTTATCGGTTTTCCAGCCTTCTTTGTAGGTAGTGAAAAGCTGGTTGGCTTCTTCGACCCGTCCATAGAACGAGCGTATCGATTGCTGAGCGAGCGGTGCATTACCGTTCATGAGCGTAAGCCAGTACTTATCCAATGCTTTTTTATAGTCTTCCGCTTTCTTGATTTCGTTGATCTCATTGTTGGTGCTCATGTAAAGCAGCGGGCCTAGCAGTAATTGCGGGCGGGTAACTTTCGGAAAGCGCTCATTTACGACGAGTATACCAAGCCCCTCGGACTGGGTAGTGTCTGCAAAAACGTTGTAAAGACCCTCTTTCGTGAATTGCAGCGGCTGGTTCGCGCTGATCATAAACGTGCTGTCTACTTCCAGTGACTTGTTCCCGCCCTTCGGCGCGATGTTCATCGGCGATCCCGCCGGCTCGAAATCGTGATTATAGTAGTAAACGTGCAGCTGATCGGCGCTTTCGCCTGCCTTTTTGATCGTAAACTGCTCGGTTGAACTTACATAATGTCTTTGCAACGGTTGAGTCGCATTGCCTGTGTAGACGCCGTACATCTGATTCACGGCCAGTTTCTTGAACCGGATCGTGAGGTCGTTCAATACCTTTTTGAGCGTACCTGTCTGGCTGATTTCGCTGAGCAGTACGCCGTAGTCGCGGTTGGGGCTTTTCAGTTCATATGAAATGACGATCTTATCACCCATGCGGGACACATTCGTCGAGTCAAGCTTTACATTGCCGTAGCCGAGGCGTTCGCGTGTTCCGTAATCGGAGTAGATCACGTAGTTGAGATTATAAAGCCTCACAAAATCCGCCACGCTGATCGGATTTTTGCCTTTGAAGGCATCCACGTACAGGAAAACCGACGTTTGCGTCGTGTCTTTTAACAAATATTTGCTTTGGATAGCCACCAGAGAAAGCTCTTCATTCACCGGCGCCGATGCCTGCTGTTGCTCCATGGGCCGAACCTGCGCCTCCGGGATTTGCTTCATAGGCTTATTCGACGATGCGCACCCGGCCATCGCCAAAACAGACATTATATAGATACAAAAGCGAAAATTTGTTCTCATGTACGTGTATTCTTCGTTTGTCAAATAACGAACGAAAGGGTAAAATTACCCAATAAAACGGTAATAAAATTTTTATTCCGGACTCTTGCTGCCGCGGGTTGCCGATTTGATCTGATCCTCGATAGCATCCCATTGACTGTCAGTTACTTCTTTGAGAAAATTGAATTGCCCGCCGCCCAATACTTCTCCACCGTCGAGGGTGATTACTTCGCCCGTCATGTAGGCCGAAAAGTCTGAAATCAGATAGGCGGCCAGATTGGCCAGTTCCTGGTGGTCGCCCGTGCGCGCGAGGGGAATGCGGTTCTCGAATGCGAATTTGGTCGCCAGTTCCTCCGGAAAGAGGCGGTCCCAGGCGCCTTTCGTGGGAAACGGGCCGGGCGCGATCGCATTGAGGCGGATACCGTGCCGCGCCCACTCGAATGCGAGCGACTTCGTCATGGTCAACACGCCCGATTTGGCCATGGCCGACGGTACCACCCAGCCCGAGCCGGTGGTGGCATAGGTAGTTACGATATTGATTACAGTGCCTTTGATATGGTTCTCGATCCAGTATTTGCCCAAAGCGAGTGTGAAATAATAGGTGCCGCGCAGTACAATGTCGACGACGGTATCCACCGCTTTATACGAAAGCCGCTCGGTGGGGCTGATGAAATTGCCGGCGGAGTTATTTACGAGTCCATCGACGCGTCCGAATGCATCAACGGCTTTCGCGATCACATTTTCGATTTGCTCGGTCTTCCGCACATCGCATTCAACATAAATGATTTTGCCGCCGGTAGCTTGTCGGAGTTCGGCTGCGGCTTTTTTCAGCACATCTGCTTTCCTGCTGCAAATGACCACATTGGCGCCGAGGCGTAGAAAATAAGTAGCCATCGATTTTCCGAGACCGGTACCGCCGCCGGTAACGATGATCGTTCGGTTTTCAAGCGCGCCGTCGCGGAGCATGCCTTCGTCGTAAGTCATGTTGAATGTATTTTTAGATTGGGATGAAAAGCAAATTTTTCTTTAAAAACATTATATTTTGAATGAAAAACAAATCATCCGGAAATGGATCAGGTAAGAGATATCATGAACGAACTGGCCATGCTGGGCACTGAACAAACCCGTAAGACACTCAGAAACCATGGCGCGGTAGAACCGATTTACGGCGTGAAGATCGGGGATATGAAACCGATTCTTAAAAGGCATAAAAACGACCATCAGCTGGCGCTCGAATTGTTCAAAACAGGCAATTCGGATGCGATGTACCTGGCCGGGCTGATGTCGAAACCCGCATTGATGACGCCGGAAGTGCTCGACGAGTGGATTGAGGGCGCTTCGTGGCATATGATCAGCCAGTATACTGTGGCCTGGAATGCCGCCGAAAGCCCATATAAATTTGAAATGGCCCGAAAATGGATCGAATCGGACGACGAACTGACAGCCGATGCAGGATGGGCTACCTGGGGGTGCATTCTGGCATTAACACCGGACGATCAGCTCGACAAACAGGAGATTGACCAGTTGCTCGATCGGGTAGAGCGTGAAGTGCATTCGGCACAAAACCAGGTCAGGTATGTGATGAATGGCTTTGTGATCGCGGTAGGGGCCTATTATCCTCCGCTTGCCGGGAAGGCGATGGAAGTAGCCAAAAGGATCGGGAAAGTGAAGGTCAATATGGGTAATACCGAATGTAAAGTACCTTACGCCCCCGATTACATTCAAAAAGTGTGGGATAAGGGCCTTTTAGGAAAAAAGCGCAAAGAAGTAAGGTGCTGATTATTGTTGCGCAAGCAGGTAAAGCACGGCCATCCTCACGGCCACCCCGTTTTCGACCTGGTTCAAAATGATGGAATGCTGCGAATCAGCCGCATCGGACGAAAGTTCCACGCCGCGGTTGATAGGGCCGGGGTGCATGAGTACGATTTCCTTGTCCAGCTCGTCGAGCATGGCTTTGTTGATACCATAATACAACGAATATTCACGGAGCGATGGGAAATACTTGATCTGCTGCCGTTCCAGTTGTATACGCAGCACGTTGGCGACGTCGCACCATTGCAAAGCCTCTTTTACATTGTGCCCGATTTTTACACCCAGCTCTCCCAAGTGTTTGGGAATCAGTGTAGACGGGCCGCATACCATTACCTCGGCGCCGAGTTTTTGCAGACAGAATATATTGGACAACGCCACGCGTGAATGCGTAATGTCGCCGATGATCGCGATTTTTTTGCCGGCCAGGTCGCCGAGTTTCTCACGCATCGAAAATGCGTCGAGCAATGCCTGGGTCGGGTGTTCGTGCGTGCCGTCGCCTGCGTTCACGACGTTCGCGGGGATGCGCGTGGACAGGTAATGCGGCGCGCCCGGGCTACTGTGGCGCATCACGATCATATCCACTTTCATGGCGAGGATATTGTTCACCGTGTCCAGCAATGTTTCTCCTTTTTTTACCGAACTGCCGGAAGCCGAAAAATTCACCACATCGGCAGAAAGTCGCTTTTCCGCCAGCTCAAAAGATAGCCTGGTGCGGGTGGAATTCTCGAAAAATACGTTGGCAATGGTAATGTCGCGAAGGGAAGGGACTTTCTTGATGGGACGGTTAATGACTTCTTTGAACTGAGTCGCTGTATCTAAGATAGTTTGAATGTCGTTCTCGTTCAGGTTTTTGATTCCAAGTAAGTGCCGGACCGAAAGTTGTGTCATTGTTTGTATTCAAGAAAGTTTGGCAAAGATAATAAGGAAGCGGTCAATGCGAAAATCCGAAGGGAATTTTCAGGGAAATCATACCTCATTATATTTGCAGCTTTTCGGCAACAGCTGCCGGCAGGAGGTAAATACTTTTTGAGAAATGGATAAAGCAACGGTGATCGCTCATGTGAAGTCACTCCTCGATGAGCGCATGAAAGTAGCGTGGGATGCGATGGAAGCCGCACAGGAGTCGGCGAACGATCAGGGGAAAAGCTCGATGGGCGATAAATATGAAACGTCCCGCTCGATGGGCCAGCTCGACCGCAATATGCACGCGCGCCAGTATGAGCTGGCGCGGCAGGAGCGGCTGATCCTCGAAAAGATTGGTGAAGGCGATGCTCCGTCGCGCAGCGCGGCTGCACGCAGCTCGGTAGGCTCACTGCTGGAAACCACGGCGGGCTGGTTCTTCATCGCCGTGAGCCTGGGGGCTATAAAAATAGAAAATGAGACCGTCATAGCAGTCTCATCTTCGTCGCCCGTGGGAGCTTCGCTGTTAGGCAAAGAGCCCGGGACTTTTTTTGAATTTATGAAAAAACAACACCGGATCGTGGCGCTGTATTAAGCCATATTGTGGAACACACGTACCACATCGTCGTCTTCCTCGATCTTCTCGATCAGTTTCTCGACTTCGGCCACCTGCTCGTCACTCAATGTTTTGGTATCGTTCGGAATGCGTTCGAAATCCGCTTCGACGATCTCATAGCCATTCTCTTCAAAATAATGCTGTAACGCGCCGAAAGCCGGGAACTCGCCGTAAATGTTGATCAGGCCGGTTTCTTCATCGAGGAATACCTCTTCACCACCCGCGTCGATCAGTTCAAATTCCAGCTCTTCGATGTCCTTGCCGGTGTTCTTGATTTTGAAGATGCATTTGCGGTCGAAAATGAAGTCGAGCATCCCCATCGTTCCGAGACTTCCGCCCAGCTTGTTGAAATAGCTCCTTACGTTCGCAACGGTGCGGGTAGGGTTGTCGGTGGTACTTTCCACGAGGATTGCGATCCCGTGCGGGCCGTAACCTTCATATACCATTTCCTTGTAATCCTCCTGGTCCTTGGATGACGCCCGTTTGATGGCCCTTTCGACGGTTTCTTTGGGCATGTTCACTGCTTTTGCATTTTGCAGCAGTACCCGGAGTTTGGAGTTGGTGGCCGGATCAGCGGTTCCGTTTTTCACTGCGAGAACGATCTCCTTACCAATCCTGGTGAAAGTTTTGGCCATCTTGTCCCACCGCTTGAACATCCGCGCCTTTCTGTATTCAAAAGCCCTTCCCATACTTATAATGTATTAGTAGTTATTTTAATGTTGGTACCTTGGTATTGTCAATTGTGCCGCAAATTTATAAAAACGGTCAATATCAGATAAAATAAATTCTTTTGCCTCAAACTTTCATGAAATATCAACTCGACTGGCACTTTCAAACATTCGACGAACTGACTACAACGGAGCTATACGGCATACTACGATTACGCAGTGAAGTTTTCGTACTCGAACAACGGTGCTGTTTTCTCGATATGGACAACAAAGACCAGCTTAGCTACCATCTTTCAGGCTACCAGGACGGTAATCTGATGGCATTTGCACGGATTGTCCCGCCGGGTTTGTCCTATGAATATCCCGCAATCGGGCGGATCGTCGTCTCGCCGAAAGGACGCGGGGCGGGATACGGGATCGAGCTGCTGCAAGTTTCGATTCAAAAACTGGAAGAATTGTATGGCAACGTCCCGATCCGGATCGGTGCGCAGCTGTACCTTAAAAGGTTCTATGAGTCGTTCGGTTTCAGGCAGTCAGGAGATGTTTACCTCGAAGATGACATCGAACATATCGAAATGACGAGGCCAAATTCGTAGAAATTACAAAAAGTGCGACCTTTTGGGGAATCGTTTCCCAAAAGTGTTGAAATAATAAACACCGCATGTAACCGCAAAATGTGTTCAAACGGGGTTGAAACAGGATATTAGGGGAAAATTGTAGTAACTAATCTACATTTCGATAAAAAAAGTTTGATATAAATTGCTCGTAAACGCTTTCTTTCCTAATTTGGCACAGAATTTTAGTTATTAGTATTCAGTCAAGCAAATTGTTGCTTTGGGACTGACGCCCTGTCAGCAACCCAATTAACATTTTTGACGAACACTGATAGAGGAGGGTTTACGTGGAATGGCCTACTGTAATGCGGTAGGCCATTTTTTTGCTTTCTTTGTACTCGTTTACAACACACCATCACATTTATAATGACGAAAGTAACCGAGTACATCCGCCGTGCGGAAGGAAAGACCCTATTCTCCATCGAGATCATTCCCCCACTGAAAGGGCAGAATATCAATGAACTGCTGAATTCCATTGAGCCATTGATGGAATTTAATCCTCCTTTTGTAGATGTGACCTACCACCGCGAAGAGCTGATCGACAGGGTGAGCCCGGACGGTACCATTGAGCGCATACCGATCCGCAAACGCCCCGGCACCGTGGGTATATGCGCCCGCCTCATGGAACGCTTCAAAGTGGATGCGGTGCCGCATGTGATTTGCGGTGGCTTTACCAAAGACGAAACCGAAGATGTACTGATCGACCTGCATTATCTGGGCATCGATAATGTGCTCGTGCTGCGTGGCGATCCAGAGAAATCCGCAGGCGTTTTCCGGCCGAAGCCGGGCGGGCATACTTACGCTTCCGAGCTGGTAACGCAGGTAGATAATATGAATAAGGGTATCCTGCTCCATGCGGAAACCGAAAATTCACCAACCGACTTTTGCATCGGCGTAGCGGGCTATCCTGAAAAGCATTTGGACGCGGCCTCGTTCGATTCGGATTATGCAGCTTTAAAAAGGAAAGTCGAGTTGGGGGCCAATTATATTGTAACCCAGATGTTTTTCGATAACCAGAAGTATTTCAGCTTCGTAGAACGCTGCCGCGCCGAGGGCATTACCGTCCCCATTATCCCCGGTTTGAAACCATTGTCGACCCGGAGACAACTGACCGTCCTGGCCGATATATTTCACCTGGAATTCCCGCAGGAGCTTGTAAAAGAGGTTGAAAAGTGTGCTACCGATAAAGAAGTGCGGCAGGTAGGCATTGAATGGGGCATTCAGCAATGCAAGGAGCTGCTGGCCTACGGCGTACCCGTGCTGCATTTTTATACCATGGGCAAATCCGACAACGTGTCGCAGATCGCCCGCGGCGTATTTTAAATTGGACGTGCCGGGTGCTGCTTACCGTGGCCCCCGGCGCTATTCATAGCACACCGCGGTGCCGTTGGCGCTCACCATGAGCATCGAGCTGCCGTTTCCGATCGTTTCGAGGTCGATATCCACGCCGATCACCGCATTGGCGCCCAGGCGTTGCGCCTGCTCCATCATTTCGCGGATGGCAATGCTTTTGGCCTCCCGCAGCCCCTGCTCGTACGAGCCCGAGCGCCCGCCCACCACGTCGCGTATGCCCGCGAGGAAGTCTTTGACGAAGTTGGCCCCGATAATGGCTTCACCATTCACCAGTCCGATATACTTAGTGATTCTTTTACCTTCGATATTCGGGGTAGTAGTAACAAGCATGCGATTTCAGGTTTGATTGGTGTTGATTT
>CAMLNK010000091.1 GCA_946481035.1 uncultured Dyadobacter sp.
CTTTACCGATCAAAGTGTTGAATGCCGGCAAGGTGAGGTAAACGACCAGCAATGCGATTGTACCGGCGATCATCGCGATCAGAATCGATTCGCCGATAAACTGGCCCACGAGAACCCCTTTGTTTGCACCGGCTGTTTTGCGGATACCCACTTCCTTTGCACGTTTTTCGCTGCGGGCGGTGCTGAGGTTCATAAAATTGATACAGGCGATCAGCAGGATGAATGCCGCGATAATGCCAAACAGCCTGACGATCGCGATACGCCCGCCTACGACTTTGCCATTCTCAAAATTGGAATACAAATGCCATAGGGTAATAGGGTGGAGGAAAACCTCGTGTTCCTCGGTTTTGTTGGAATGCCGGATTGTAATATCCCTGATCTTTTCGGCAAAAAAATCCGGATTGGTGCCGGGTTTCAGTTGGACGTAGGTCCGGACGCTGTTGAACGTCCAGCCCTCGTCTGCCGCGCCGATCTTTTTCAGGTATTCAAAAGGAAGAATGTATTCAAACCTGAATTCGGTATTGGGCGGCAGGTTCTGCATGACGCCGGTAATCGTAAAATTGTCCTTGTCTATCGCTATAACTTTTCCCAGCACATCCTCGGTGCCAAACATTTTGATGGCCATTTTCTGCGTGACCACCATCGAGCCGACCGAATTGAGCGCCGTTTGCGGGTTACCTTGCAGAAGCGGGAAATCAAACATGCTCAGGAAAGCCGCATCGGTAATAATGGCCTCGCTGGATATTTTTTTGTCGCCCACGCGTGCCACAAACCAGCGTGAATAGTTGCGGGAAATGTTGCTTACCTCCGGGTATTCCGCTTTCAGGGCAGGTCCGAGCGTCTGCGGGGTCGAATTCCAGCATTGCAGTTTGCCGTCGAAAGTCCCGCGGTTCCAGGCTTCATACAAATAATCCTTGTGTTTATGGAAGCGGTCGTAGCTGATTTCATTATACATCCAGAAAAGGATAAGCAGCGCGCTCGCCATACCAACCGATAATCCCAGGATATTGATCGCCGAAAAAGCCTTGTTCCGGAGCAGGTTCCTGAATGCGATTTTGAGATAGTTTTTTAGCATCTTGTTGTTCTTCCTGACAAATCTGAGAATGTTAACTCAAATAGCCTGCCAAAGAATTAACTAACTAATAATCAAAATCTTGTAAAATATATGGTGCGGGATTATTGTCCGGTTGCGAACAGTACACGTTCGCCCCGGGACGCCTGGATTAACCGGTATGATGGTTTTATTGGTATAACTCAAATTCCATGATACCCATTGACCCGCCCGGATCACCTTTTTTCTC
The DNA here is from genome assembly GCA_946481035.1 of uncultured Dyadobacter sp. The sequence goes on from CAMLNK010000091.1 coordinate 1,302, forward strand.
CGGTTTCAGCGACCTGATCTTGAACAATCGCGCGTCGATAGGATCAAATGTTAGATTGATGACTTTGTCTGAATTGTCCTTTTTGTGCAGAAGCGTCTTCCATTCTTTGTTGTCTGCCGAGGCCATAACCAGAAATTCCGTCGAATGACCGGTCGGTGAGAATGTGATTTTGGCCCGCCTGATGCCCTTTTGCACTTTTGTAAGATTTACCAAAAGCGTCCAGGGATATTGGCCGCCAGCCAGGGCCATTGTTGAAAGGTCGCCGTCGACCGCGTTTTCGGCAAAGAAAATGTGGCTGGAAGGGCCGAGAGGTGCCTCATTATTAGCCCGCAGCTCGGCGGGTTTACCGAGCGCAATATTAATGGCTGCATTCTTTACAGCAACCTTTTCGTATTTCAAATTGAGTAACTGACCGACTTTGTCGTCCACAACGGGCCGTTTAGTGCCTGCCTTGCTAAGAATGTTGTATTCCACAATCCGGTAATCTTCGGTAGCAGGAACATCCTTCAAACCATCAGGTGCAAACTTATCGTTCCCATTTTCCTGAATACCAATCATGTACGACTTGCCCGCTTCGAGCGTGAGCGGCGGGATAGGGGCATATTGAAAGCCGTCCTCCGATACTGGCAAGGCGCCCGCATTCAATGAAGCGGTCAGCATGGGATAATCGTCTGTGAAGCGTTTGATAATGATCGCATGCCGGTCGTTGTTCCCCTGAACAAATTTGCGGCCGATCTCGGTGAGGCGGATCGGGACGGGGCCTACCGTGATGCGCATTCCCCGGTAATAGCTATTCGGTTCGGTTTTGCCTTCCGAAGCAGGTGGCGCGGCCGCGAGTGTGGCCGAGCGCGCATTGGCGGCTGTTCGGTTGGAACCAGTCAGGATGGTAAATGTCTGGTCAAGCACTTTACTTGCAGATTTTCCCTGCCTGACCGATATGGCCTGTACCCGGCAAGTCTTATCGATCAGGATCGGTGCCTTGTATAGTTTGGACGCCGTCGTAGGCCGGCTCCCGTCAATGGTATAGTATATTTTTGAACCGGCCGGCGCAGTCAGCTTCAATTTCTGGCTGGTACTGTAATCGACGGTATCGGAAAGAGAAGCCCGCGGCGTTTCGCTCCATCCCTGGCTTTTCTTGACAAAACTGGCAATCTGTTTCAGCTCTTCTTCGTATAAGTCGGGTAGAATGTCGCCGTCGGCAGGTACGGGGTAGCTTAATATATAAGTGGCACCGGCTTCCCAGTTTTTCTTGATATTTCTGATCATCATATCCAGCGGTTTAGGAGACCGCAGTTTAGGATCTTCACGCCACGACCATGTATTATCCAGCAAATTCACGACCTCGACGGCCAGTTTTTTTCTGACAGTAGCAGGTTTAGCGACTTCCAGCGCAGTTTCATAGGGTGATGTACCCCCTTCATACACAATCACATCGGTATTGGGGTATTGGAGTACAGTGCCTCCATTGTAAATTCCGGTATTGTTGGAGAAGATAACCTTGGGATTGTTGGCCCGCATAATGGGGATCATCTTGTTCCACGGAAACCAGTTGTAGTCGAATCCCTGATAAAGCTCGGTGGCGGAAGTCATATCGATCCAAAGGCCGTCCACGCCCATTTGCACCAGCTCCCTGATCAGCCCCTGGTTCAGCGTACCGTAGGTACCGTCCAGGCCGGTGTCGACAATGTCCTTATTCCAGGCCTTATCCGGGGCAAAATAGGCTATGAACTTGATTCCTTTCCGGTGGCAGGCGTCAACCAGCTCCTGCACCAGGTTCCGTTTTGTCTTCAATTCCAGCTTACTCGGTGTTTTGGAAGGCCACAGACGGACGCCATCACCTGCATTGATAGTGACAGTCAGTACTTTACCTCCCAGATCGATCACATTTTGCGCCCATTGGTCGGCATTGAACTTGGTAATCCTTTTTTCAAACTGCGCTATACCATCCTTGCCTTTGAGCGAAGGTGGTGTGAATATACCCCACTGTATAAAAAAGCCGAATTTAGCGTCGGCGAACCATTTGGAGCGATATGGAGCGGCTTCAAAAGTGAGCGACTTGGTGGCGGTGGCACCCTTTGAGTCGGTCACTTTGGCGGTAAAGGTGTAATTTCCTTCCTTGGTAGCCATACCTTGGATTTTGCCGTTCTTGTCGAGCTTCAGGCCGTTCGGTAATGCGCCGCTGGTCATAGACCAGCTGTACGGAGGCGTTCCGCCATCTGCGGTCAGTTGAAAAAACGGCGATGGCCCGGCTTCCGTCCACGATTGGTAAATGATGTTATCGACAAATGCGGGATAAAGCGATGTCTGAGGACTTTTTTGGTATTCGCTGGAAGATGTCGTGGTAATACGAAGCCCTGAGTTTTGCCCATACATGGACAATGGGGTCAAAAAATACACAAACGCAATACCACAAACCCATTCGGAAATCCTTTTCATAGCAGCAAGGTTGTTTTGGCAAATATGGCTAGAAATATTGTGCCAGGTGGTTACTGCTGCGTTATAATTAGCCTGCGACACACTTGAACAGGGAACCGGTGAAAAAAAACATGATCGGTGCCGAAGAATGATTTTTACCCCGGACATGCCTATCCAATATGGCAGTAGAAATGGTAAGGCATTGAATACCTGTCGATTCGGAAGTGCCGACCGGATGCGGAGGAGCAGGTTTCTCCTGCGCATTGAGGTAGTAAATGAACCGAAAAGAAACTTGTTTATTAAATAATGTACATATGTATGTACATATAAGCTATATTTAGGTAAAAATTGAATAACGGGGGAATGAAGAACACCATTCTGATTTTAGGGATAGTCGCTTTCTCGTGTGCCGGACGCGTGTACGGACAGACGCGCGCTGTGCACCGCAACCTTAATGTCAATGAATTTACAGCCTCACCGGCGCCGGAATGGTCCAACCTGTTTTTGAGAAAATCGGGCTGGCTGGGCGGTGACGGTATCTTTGCGATCCCGTTGTCCGGTCGTGATGCCCGGAAAAAGGATAGCATTTTGTTCCTTTTCAGCGATACAGTACTGGGGGAAATCGAAGGGGGCGCGCTGAAATCGGGATTCTCGATGGTAAACAATTCGGTGGCATTGTTGAAAGGTAAAACACCCGACCCGGCCAACGCCGCATTCCGGATTGCGGGAACAGGAGAGACACGTCAGGCTGTATTTGTCCCGAAAGCGGACAAGCCCGATAAGGATACTTATTTCTGGCTGGGCGACGGATTTGTAAGCCCGGAAGCTGGTAATGACCTTTTTATTTTTGCCTACAAAATTACGAATACACACGATAACTCTGCGTTCCCTTTTAAAGAAACCGGCAATTCGGTGATCAGGGTGCCCGCGGGCAGTCATTTCCCCTACGCCGACCAACAGCAATTCGAACTGCCATTCAACGATTACAATGCAGGTGAGGAGACAATCTCGTTTGGTGCAGGAGTATATAATAGCAGCAAAGCGGCAGGGGAGGCCTCGCCTGACGGTTTTGTTTACATTTACGGCACTAAAGGTCCTACCAAAAAACTCGTTGCGGCAAGGACGAGCCCGGCCCGGCTCACATCGTTTGATCAATGGGAATTCTGGGATGGTACCGGCTGGTCGAAGCAAGCGGGCGCGGCGGCAGCTTTAAGCGATTCCGTTTCGAATGAATTGAGCGTGAGTATGCTGGCGCCCGGTAAATATGCGCTTGTGTATCAGCTAAGCAGCATTTTTCCCGAGATCTGTATGCAGGCAGGGCCCACGCCTTACGGGCCGTTCGGGCCGAGAATCGTATTGTACAAGACCTCTGCCGATATCAAAGACCCGGATCTTTTTACCTACAATGCGAAAGCCCATCCGGCTTTGTCGGAACCGGGCGAATTACTCATTTCCTATAATGTAAATACTTTCAAATTTCTCGAAGTTTTACCAAAGCAACCCAACCTCTATCGCCCGCGTTTTGTGCGGATCAGATTTAATCAAAGCTCCAAATCGAAATAAAAATGCCTTCGAATTACGACAAGTTTCCTTTCATAGAAGTAAGCAAATCATCCGACATATGCTTTGTGGGCTGGGATGGTATTTTTCAGGAGATAACGCGTTTTGTTCAGACAATTAACCGGTCGAAATGCGTGATCTGTATGGATATGTATCACGGAGTCGAAGCAGCGCCGGTGCGAGAGGCGATCCGCCGGCATATGGGCACCGCCGTTGCGTTCCATACGAATGTTGCGCTCAAAAGTGTGGAAGAAATCGGCACAATGGTTTACCCGTTTGTGACGGACGACCAGGTCTTCGGAAAAATGAATGACCTCGAAATGACCGACTTTTTTGAAACCGACGGGCTGGACCGTGTACGCCAACAGATTCGTAATATCGAATCGGGGACGGTCATTGTTTATGGCGAGGGGGCCACTCTTTTCGCCGATGCCGACCTGGTTGTGTACGTGGATCTCGCCCGGTGGGAAATCCAGAAAAGAATGAAGCGCGGCATCGTCGGAAATTTCGGGATGGATAATGCCGATGAGCTTTTTGCATTGAAATACAAACAGGGCTATTTCCTCGACTGGCGCGTTTTCGACCGGCATAAGCTCCGTATTTTCGATCGTATCAACTTTTTTATGGATGCCAACGTGCCCGATGAACCCAAAATGGTGGGCGCGCAGATTTATCATCAGGGATTGGATGAAGCCGTGAAAAGGCCTTTCCGCGTCGTTCCGTTTTTTGACCCGGGGCCATGGGGCGGACAATGGTTGAAAGAAGTTGCCGATCTCGATCGTGGGGAGGTGAACTATGCCTGGGGCTTCGATTGCGTTCCGGAAGAGAATAGCCTGCTTTTTAAGTTTGGCGAACACATTTTTGAGCTTCCGTCGATCAATCTGGTGCTAACCCGGCCGCAGCAATTGCTCGGTGAGCAGGTTTATCGTCAGTTCGGCGCTGAATTCCCGATCCGGTTCGACTTCCTCGATACCATGGATGGCGGCAATCTCAGCTTGCAGGTGCATCCCACGCGCGCTTACATCAAGGAGCATTTCGGGATGGACTATACCCAGGATGAAAGCTATTACTTCCTGGAAGCGGGCGAGGACGCCTGCGTATACCTGGGTACGCGCAGGAACGTGCAGGGCGCCGAGATGATCACCGATCTGGAAAAAGCCCAGAGCGGGTCGGAGGATTTCGATGCTGAAAAATATGTGAATAAGCTGCCGGTCCGGAAGCACGACCACATTCTGATCCCAGCCGGTACGATCCATTGTTCGGGGAAAAACGCGGTGGTGCTCGAAATTTCGGCTACCCCCTACATTTTCACCTTTAAATTATGGGATTGGGGCCGGCTCGGCCTTGACGGCAAACCGAGGCCGATTAACATTGAGCACGGTAAAAACGTCATCGACTGGGGCAGAGATGAGGATTGGGTGAAGGAAAACCTTTTCAATAATGTCGAGGAAATTTCGGTTAACGGCCATTCGAGGGAAGAATCGACGGGTTTGTTTAATACCCAGTTTATTGAAACCAGAAGGCATTGGTTCGACAGAAAAGTGACGCATTATACCAACGGCAACCTGAATGTGGTCAATCTGGTAGAGGGAGGCGAAGTCGTGGTGGAGAGTCCGGACGGCCTTTTTGAGCCCTATGTGATCCATTATGCCGAAACGTTCATCGTTCCGGCGGATGTCCCTTCCTACACGATAACGCCATCGGGGAAAAGTGTGGGAGAAAAATGCGCCACACTGAAAGCCTACGTAAGAAAATAGTGATTGATACCCGGTTTATAAGAATGTCACAAAAACTAAAATTATTGTTGCTGATCGTGCTGGCCCTGCCGGCGTCGGCGCAGAAAGCGGCATCCGGCCAATCCGGGGTTACGGATATCTGGCTGGTTTTCAAGACGCATTTCGATCTCGGCTTCACCGATTTGCCCGAAAATGTCTTTCACAGGTATCGGGGAGAGATGATGGATGGCGCGTTGAAAATAATCGATGATAATGCAAAGCTTCCGCCAGAAAAGCGTTTCACGTGGACAGTGCCGGGGTGGCCGCTCAGCGAGCAGATCCTTGGACCGTTGCAAACGCCGGAGCGCAAGCAGCGGGTTGAAAAGGCAATCAGGGAGGGGGCCATTGCCGTACATGCATATCCGTTCACAACCCATACCGAGTCGCTCGATTATGAAGACCTGGTCCGCGGGTTGGGATTTTCTTCCAAAGTAGCCCGGGCTTACGGGTTACCGCTGCCCATCAGCGCGAAACTGACGGACGTTCCGAGCCATTCGTGGATATTGCCGACATTACTGAACAACGCGGGCGTGAAATTCCTGCAGATGGGCTGCAACCCTGCCAGCCAGTACCCGAGAGTTCCGCCGTTGTTCTGGTGGGAGGGGGCTGATGGTTCCCGGATATTGTGCCAGTATACACCGCTTTACGGTTCCGAAATCAAACCCGGCGCGGATTGGCCGAGCCATAATTACCTGGGAATGCTGATGACCAATGACAATGAAGGGCCGCCGAGCAAAGAACACGTGGAAGCCATTCTTAAGAAGATTGCAACCGATATGCCGGGGGTAAGGGTACATTTGGGAACGTTGGACGACTTTGCGAGGGCGGTGCTTAAAGAAAATCCGAAACTGCCTGTCATTAAAGGGGATATGCCCGATACCTGGATACACGGCCTCCTTTCCAATCCAAAGGAAACCAAGATTGCACGGCAGGTCCGTCCGCTGGCACCTGCGCTCGAAGGGCTGAATACGGAAATGAAAATATGGCAACTGCCGGTGCATTCGATCTCCGCGCAACTGGCAAAAGCCTACGAGCAAAGCCTTTTGTACGCCGAACATACCTGGGGAATGAATGCGGAATACGGCCCGCGGTACAGTTACGGTGAAGAATGGAAAAAATGGATGAAGGAGGCGGCGGCCGAACCAATCCCCGCGAACGGAGACTATTCCGGGTTAAAGAACAGCTCGGCTAAGCATACCGAAACCGGAAGCAAGCGGAAATGGCTGCATTCGTACGATGAGAAAAGACAATATATCCTTAATACCGAGCAGATTGTAAATGGCGAGCTGACGAAACATCTCGATCTGCTGGCAAAGTCAGTGAGTATGGAGGGAAAGCGGATGGTCGTGTATAACCCGCTGCCGTGGAAGAGATCGGGCATGGTGGAAATCCCCTGGAAAAAGGGAGAATACTTTTTCGCCAAAGATGTTCCGGCATCAGGGTTTGTGTCCTATTCCGAAAAAGAGATTGGCCCTGCTGCGGGCAGCACCAATACGCTTTCTGTATTTGAAACACCTCATTTCAAAGTGGTTTTTGACCTGAAAAAAGGCGGTATCTCGTCACTGATTGATAAAAAAAGCGGGAAGGAACTTATTGACGCCAGTCTAGGCTATGCGGCGGGACAGTTTCTGCATGAACGGTTCAGCAGCAATGAAGTGGACGACTGGTTCAACGAATACAGCCGGATCAAGGAAGGCTGGGGCCTGAACGATTTGGGGAAACCGGGTATGGCCCGCGTGGTACAGGTGCCGTACCTGGCCACCACCCCGGCAGAATGGCAGATAAGCCTGTCCCGCTCGGAAGCGGCGGATATTGCCACACTGACCTCCACGGCCACCCAGGTCCTGGCAAAAAGCTACAAGATCGTCTTTTCATTTCCGAAGCAGGAAAGTTATGTGGATGTAGAGTGGTTTGTTGATTCAAAAACACCTGAAAAACACCCGGAAGGCGGTTGGTTATGCTTTCCGTTTGCCGTGAAAGACCCGGTTTTCACAGTCGGAAGACCAGGAGGAGCGATTAACCCGGCGAAAGACATTATCCCCGGCACCAACAGGTATTTAATGGCGGTAAGCACGGGAGTGGCCGTGACGGGTGCCGATCGGTCTGGCGTGGGACTTGCTTCCTCCGATTCTCCGCTGGTCAGTCTTGGCGAGCCTGGCTTGTGGAAGTTTTCCATGGAGCATACGCCTAAGAAAGCGGCGGTGTTCGTGAACCTTTA
>CAMLNK010000092.1 GCA_946481035.1 uncultured Dyadobacter sp.
TATTGGCCGGATAGCGCAGTACCACCGTGGGCAGGTTCCAGGAAATGTCGGCGATGTCGTCCGAGCCACCGCCGCCGGTATTGGGCGTGGCTGAAGGTTTGGTGAGCTGGCTCAAAGTCGTGGCTAATCCGTTGGTTTCGAGCGCGCCTCCTTCCGGGTTTTGCATTTCCTTCTGGGCCGCCTTGGCGAGTACCTGGTCATCATCCGACCATTTGGGCAAGCCCACCCGCTTGATATTCTCGTACATCGTCTCTGCAATTGCCTGATTAAAATGTCCCGGCCATGCGCTGCCGAGCACTTCGTAGGTCATTTTGGTTTCGGTCATTTGCGCAGCGCCTTCGGCAATGCGGATACCGTCCTTGAACATCTGCGTAATCTTCGGGTAGGTCCGTTCCCGGAAATAGTACCACACCGACGCTTTGGAAGGCACCACATTCGGCTGGTCGCCGCCGTCCTTGATCACGTAATGCGACCGCTGGGTAGTTTCCATATGCTCACGGTGGAAGTTCCAGCCGATATTCATCAGTTCCACGGCATCGAGCGCGCTCTTTCCGCGCCAGGGCGCCGCGCCCGCGTGGGAGGCCTGCCCTTCAAAGTTGAATTGTACCGACACCATTCCATTGTTCCCGCCGTCGCCGTACGACACCGACAGGTTATTGGCCACGTGGGTAAAAATACAGGCGTCCACATTTTTGAAAAAACCATCGCGGACATAATACGCCTTGGTACCGAGCTGTTCTTCGGCTACACCCGGCCATAGCATAATGGTACCGGGTATCTTCTCGCGTTCCATGATCTTTTTCAATGCCAACACGGCCGTAATGTTCAGCGGCTGACCCGAGTTGTGGCCCTCGCCGTGACCTGGTGCACCTTCGATAATCGGGTCGTGGTAGGCCACGCCGGGCTTTTGAGAGGCCTTTGGAATGCAATCGATGTCGCTCCCCACGGCGATTACCGGTTTCCCTGAGCCCCATTTGGCCGTCCAGGCGGTAGGAATGCCGGCGATGCCCTGTTCGATCGTAAAGCCGTTTTTCTTTAAAATGTCTGTCAGGTATTTAGAAGTCTCGAACTCCTGGAAACCCAGCTCACCGAAGCTGAATACCATGTCCACCATTTCCTGCGTGAACTTCGCCTGGCTATCGATTTCTTTGGCCATTTCCGTTTTCAGCGCGTCGATTTTGGCGGGGTTCATTTTCACCTGCGCCATGGTTTTCACCGGCAGCGCCATCATCGCGCCCGCCGCACATCCCATTGCCCAATGCCGCATTTTCCTGAACAAACCATCTGTTTTTGAAAGCATATCTGGAATTGTTCAAATATTAGCCTATTTCCCTGTGCCTGAGTTCTTTTCTTCCTTTATAGTCGGGTATTTAATACCTAACTGTTCGAGGTAGGTCGGATATTTGGCCGGATCGTAATAATATTTCTTCATCTCCGGCCGGTACTGCTCCATAATTTTTTGATTAAGATGAACAGCCGGCTTGTCGGTTTTGGAAATCAGCGCCGTGTACTTGGTATCCTTAGTCTGCACTTCATTGAAATACTTCCACGCACTGGTCAGGATTTCAGGTTTTACAAAAAGGTCCAGCAGCGTCATTGCCTCGGCTTTCGCGCCAGCGGTAACGCCTTTGTGCGCGATGGGCGTCGCCATGGCGATCGCGTTGGCCCAGTGGTGGCCGGGTAATCCGGGAATATTGGCCGGATAGCCGAGGACAATTGTCGGTAAATTCCAGGAAATGTCAGCAATATCATCCGACCCTCCGCCGCCCGATGAAGCGGTCGCCATCGGCTTTCTCAACTGGCTCAGGGAAGTGCTCAAACCGTCGTTCGCCCGCTCGCCACCGAAGCCGATAGCAGGGCTTTCCACTTCTTTCTGCAATGCGCGGGCCAGTTTCTGGTCTGCTTCGCTCCATTGCGGCAAGCCCACACTCTTGATATTCTCATACATTGCCTCGGCAATAGGCTGGTTCATATGCCCCGGCCAGGCGCTGCCCAGCACTTCGTAGGACATTTTTGTCTCGGTCATTTTCGCCGCCGCCTCGGCAATGCGGATGCCGTCTTTGTACATTTGCGTGATCTTCGGATAGCTGCGCTCGCGGAAATAGTACCATACCGACGCTTTGGAAGGCACCACATTGGGCTGATCGCCGCCATCGGTGATCACGTAATGCGAACGTTGGGTGGTTTCCATGTGCTCGCGGTGGTAGTTCCAGCCGATATTCATCAGTTCTACGGCATCCAAAGCACTTTTCCCCCGCCAGGGCGCACCGCCTGCATGCGAGGCCTGTCCTTCGAAATCGAAGCGAACGGAGATCATCCCATTACCGCCGCCGTCACCATAGGAAGTACCCAGGTTACTGCTTACGTGGGTGAAAATGCAGGCGTCGACGTCCTTGAAATAGCCGTCACGAACGAAATAGGCCTTCGTAGCCAGCTGCTCCTCGGCCACACCCGGCCAGAGCATGATGGTGCCCGGTATCTTTTCGCGCTCCATGATTTTTTTCAATGCCAGTACGGCCGTCACATTCAGCGGCTGACCGGAGTTGTGTCCTTCGCCGTGGCCGGGCGCACCTTCGATGATCGGATCGTGGTAAGCTACGCCGGGCTTCTGCGAAGCTTTGGGAATACAATCTATATCACTGCCAACGGCAATTACCGGTTTCCCCGAGCCCCATTTGGCCGTCCAGGCGGTAGGAATGCCGGAAATGCCCTGCTCGATCGTAAATCCGTTCTTTTGGAGAATATCCGTCAGGTATTTCGAAGTTTCAACTTCCTGGAAACCCAGCTCACCGAAGCTGAAAATCATATCCACCATTTCCTGCGTAAACTTCTTCTGCCCGTCGATGTCTTTGGCCAGTTCGGTTTTAAGCGCGTCGATTTTGGCAGGAGTGAGTTTGGTTTGCGCGCTCGCGAGGCCCGGCAACAAAGCCAGCGCTGCCAGCCACTTGAACATATATTTTTTCATACCTAAATCAGTTTGTTAGTGGACAATTCCGCATTCGGGATCGGGAAAATGTACTCGGGCTGCGAGGGAGAAATGGATGGCGCCGACAGCCCGCCGCTTCCCTTCGCCGGGATCGTGAGCAGGTTACGCAACAGGTCGTTCGAGCGCATACCTTCGCCGAGGAATTCGATACGGCGTTCAATCCAGATCGTTTTTACCAACGCATCCGCGGTGGCAATGTCGGCGGTCGGGAATGCGTAGGAAGCGTCGGAGCGCAGCCGCACCGCTTTCAGCAACTCCGCCGATTTGGCGAGATCGCCGGTTTTGGCGAGTGCCTCGGCGTAGTTCAGCAGCACTTCGGAATACCGGAGCAGCGGCACATAATCGATGGTCGGGTTGGTCTGGTTGTATTTTTTCAAATACGTAAGCCCGCCCGCTACCCGCGTGAATGCGGATTTACGGACATCGGTAGCTGGCCAGGTCGGTTCTCCCAGAATGCCCGTCGGGTTCAGGTTGTATTCCAAATTGAGATTATACTCGTACGCGAGCGAATTCTGGCCGCTTACCAGGTTCAGGGCGGTCATCGGCATCGAGAAAATCGACTCGGTAGTCGTGTAGTCCGTGAAAAATACAGTGGTAATGTTCGATTGCAGCTGGTGCTTTACACCCGTCGGCGCGCTGAATGGCGCAGCATCCGAAACGATCTTCTTCGCTTCCGAAACCGTTTTGGCATAGTCACCCATGGTCAGGTACACCCTCGTTTTCAATGCGATAGCCGTGTTTTTATGGGCCCGCGTGGTATTCAGCAGGGCTGTGGAATAGGTATTGGGCAAAGCGGCTTCGGCGTCGTCGAGGTCTTTCAGGATTTGCGCATACACTTCCGCAACCGTACTGCGCGCGAGGTCATTGTTGGCCGGGGTACTCTCGCCCTGCAAACGCAACGGAATGCCCGGCGAGGCGCCCTTGTCCTTCGCGTAGGGCTGCGCATAGCGGGTAATGAGCCCGAAATAGCAGAATGCACGCACAAATTTCGCCTCCGCCAGGTATTGCGCAGCTGTGGCTGCATCCACTACACCGGGGTGCTTCGGCAGGCCGTCGATGAGCAGGTTGGCCGAATTGATAGCCGTGTAGGAAGTACCCCATGCGGAAGAAGCGTCGTTGGAACCGGAAGTAACGGTGTGGCTCCAAGCGTCGTAACCTGTGAAAACATTCTGCGTACGGTTGATAAACTCCTCGCCCCGGATATCGGCAAGCATCAGGTAGCGCCCGCCATACAGGCTGGCGTTTTTCATGGCTCCATACAAACCATTCACCTGCCCCAGCACACGGGCGGGCGTGTCGAAAATGTAGGCGTCCTGCAATGCAATGTTGGGCACGGGGTTGAGCAGTTCCTTTTCATCGCACGAGGTCATGAGGACCGTCATGGGCAATGCCATGCACGCCAGCCGGAACAGCAGGGTATTCACCGGCTTCATAGGAGTGTTTTTGAGGATATTTTTCATGATCAGAAACCGAGGTTTAAACCAAATGTGAATGTGCGGCCTTGTGGAATGGAGTTCTTCTCCACACCAGGGGTCGTGTTGGAATTACCATTGACCGAAATCTCGGGGTCGGTACCGGTGTATTTCGTGAGGATGAATGCATTGAAAACCTGCGCATACAACCGCACCGAACTCAGCCCCAGACGGCTCAGGACCGGCCCCGGCACCCGGTAACCCAGCGACACCGACTGCAACCGAAGGAAGTCGCCCTTCTCGGCATTCTCCGAGATCGGCCAAGACGAGCCGTTGGAAAGCAGGTCGCCGTACACGACACGCGGAATGTTGGTTACCTGCCCCGGCGTGGTCCACCGGTCGAGTACCTCTGTGGTATTGTTCCAGAAGCGCTGGTCACGCCAGGTGCCTTTGGTACCGTTCATCACCAGGTTGCCACCCGAGTAGGTGAAATTCACGCCCAAATCCCATTGCCCGTATTTGACATTATTAATAAAACCGCCGTAATAGGTCGGCAAAGCATTACCGAGCAGGTAGTAGTCGTCCACCGCGATGGCAGGTGCGGGAGAGCCGTCCAGGTAAGTCCAGCGGCTGCCCCCCGCAGGTACCACGTGGCTGTACTGCACGCGTTCGCCCGCCTTGTTGATGAAGATGCGCTGGCCGTTTTCGGGGTTCACACCATCCGTTTTCGCCCCATACAAGCTGCCCACCGAATAGCCAACGCGGGTAATGTTGGTCGCCTCCGCTGCCGTGGAAGTAGTACCCACCAGCTCGGTACCCTGCCCGTACAGCTCGGTGACCTTGTTTTTGTTATGCGTGAAATTGAGACTTGTGTTCCAGCTCAGCTTACCCCTGCGGATAATGTTGGCATTCACGCCCAGCTCGATGCCGTGGTTGTACATCGCGCCGATGTTCATGAATATCGCATCACCGGGAATACCCTTCGAAGGCGACTGTGGCACATTAAGGATCAGTCCATTGACACTGTTCGCATAATAGGTTGCTTCGAGGGTAATGCGGTCGTTCAGGAAGCTGACGTCGGCGCCTACGTTGGTCTGGTTGCTCGTTTCCCAGCCAAGGTCGGGGTTACCTCCCTGGCTGAAATTCCATGTCGGGACAGCCGCGTACAGGTTCGATTCGTACAATGCGAGCGATCCGTACGCGCTCACGCCCGAGTTACCTACGCGTCCCCAGCTCGCGCGCAGCTTCACGCTGCTCATGATATCGGCCAGTTTGGAATGCTTGTAGAACTCCTCCTCCGAAATACTCCATCCGGCCGATACTCCGCCGAAGTTACCGTACTTTTTGCCGCTGCCGAGCGCCGAGTTGCCGTCGCGGCGGTAGTTGAGCGTAAAAAAGTATTTTTTACCAAAATCGTAGGTAAACCGCGAGAACACCGAGGCTAATGCACTCTCTGTCATCACGTTGGCGGTAGGCGAAATTTGCCCGTAACTCCCCTGAAACTCGTCAAAAAACGGGTCGGAAAGCTGCGTGCGGGTCGCGCCCCAGCCCGATGTTCCGAATTTTTGCACGTCGTAACCCGCCAGCAACGAAATATTGTGATGGGTGGCGATGGTAGTCTGGTAGTTCAATGTATTGGTCCAGTTCCAGTTGCTGATCAGCCTGCTGCTGTTGGTAGCGCTGCCATTCGAAGAGTTTCCGGGGCCATGAACAGGGCTATTGAAGCTCACGTTCTCCACTTTCAGGCGGTCCATCGCGTAGCTCATTTTATATTGCAAACCCTTGAAAATCTTCACCGTCGTGCCGAAATTGGCGATAATGCGGTCGTTTTCCGAGGTATACTTGTTCAAATCAAGTAGTGGAACAGGGTTGTAAAAGTTGCTCGCCACCTTGTTGTTGCCCATCCCCAGCGTGTTGGAAGTACTCAAATTGTAGGAACCGTCCGGGTTCACGACATACACGTTCGGGGCCGACAGCCACGCAAGCCGGGCCGAACCCACCAGTCCAAACGCATTACCGCTTAGCGAACCGGTGTTGGGCGATGCATTCAGGCTGGTATTGTAATTGATATTTCCTGAAAACGACAGCCAGGAATTGAGCTTGTGATCGATATTGAAACGGGCCGCTTTCCGGGTAAACTGATTGGTTTTCAGAATGCCCTTCTGGTTACTGTAATTCGTGGAAAAGTAATATTTCGTCGATTCCGAACCGCCCGAAACACTGATGCTGTGATTTTGTGAAACGCCGGTCTGGTATACCTTGTCGTACCAGTTGGTATTCACGATGGAGCCGTCCTCCTGAATAATCGGAAAGAAAAGCGCCGACGCCACGGCGTCGTTGTTCGCATTGCCGCCCAGGATCTTGGCGTTCATCACGCCTTCATTCTTAATATCCATAAACTGCTGTGCATTCAGCATCGTCGGCAACCGGGTGGCTTTGGTCATACCGGTCCAGCCTTCGTAAGTCACTTTCGCTTTGCCGGTTTTCCCGCTTTTGGTCGTGATCAGTAACACGCCCGCTGCTGCGCGCGAACCATAAATGGATGTCGAAGCGGCATCTTTGAGCACGTCGATCGACTCAATATCGGCAGGGTTAATATCCCCCAGCGGGTTGTTTGCCACGGTCGTGTTGGCCGAAACGTCGCCGGTATTAATGGGAATACCATCCACCACGATCAACGGAAACGAGCTGAGTGAGATCGAATTGATACCCCTGATGCGGATCACCGGCGGGTTGTTGAGCACCCCGTTCGGCTGGCCGATGCTTACCCCGGTAGCACGCCCCGCCAGCCCCTGGTCGAAGCTTTGCACAGGCATATCCTTCAATTTATCCCCCGAGACCCGCGCCGCCGAACCTGTAAACTCCTCCTTGGATTGCGTGCCGTACCCTACCACCATCAGCTCATTCAGCTGCTTGGTACTGCTCGCCAGCTTGATACTGATCGCCGACTGGCCTCCCACGGCCACTTCCTGCGCTACGTAACCCACGTACGAGAACACGAGCACAGGTGCACCCGAGTCCGACACCTTGATAATGTACTTCCCATTCATGTCGGTGATCGTACCCGTTGACGTGCCCTTTACCAACACCGCCACACCGGGCAATGCCTCGCCGTTATCGTTGTCGGTCACTACGCCCGCTATTTCGCGGTCGGCCGGGCGCACGAGCGACGCCAGCAGGATTTCCGTTTTCTGGATCTGGCCGGTTGTTTTGGCCTCTTTTTCGACGATTACCACTGTGCCCTTCTGCTCGCGGTAATCGAGGCGTGTCGGGCCGAGCAATTCGTCGAGCACCGCATCCACCGGCTTGTGGCTCACGGCGATATTGACCCGGTAGGGCGCCACAAGCTCTTCATTGTACACAAATTTGAAGCCGGTCTTTTTCTTGATCAGGTTGAATGCCTCTTTCAGGCTCCGGTCGCGGAGCGTAAGGTCGATCGTCACTTCCTGAAGGCTCTGTTTGACCTCACCTTCCGCCCTGGCGAAAGGCATCGTCACCAGCAGCGTGAAAAACAGAAAGAACGCGGTCGAGCGTGTCCATTTGTGTATGGACAGTAAACTTCTGGTACAATTTTTCATACCTTTGAATCAGTTGGGGTTAGTCGTGAAACATTAATTCCAGCTTCCGGATAGCAAGATCAGTCAGTGATTGGCGTTACGTTCTGATTTTCACTATCACTCGGTCCGGCGGGCTCAGGCTTGCCGGATTTTTTGCGTTGAAGGGCGGTCGTTCATTACATAGGCACCGGGTTCAAATGGATTTTCTCTTTTTATTGAGTGTTATCTGATTGTTTTCAAAGCGGTATTCCAGGTTGTTGGCCAGCGATAGCAGATCGAGTATGCGAGGGAGGGAGTCGGTTGAAGCAAATTCGGCAGACATGTGGTATTCCCGTATCGATTCCTCTGCCTGAATCTTTACATCGAATTTATTCTCCAAAATGGCTATCACATTGGCGAAGCTCTCATTGTCGAACAGCAGCCTGCCATCCTTCCACGCCACGGCATTGGCGCTGTTTACATTCACTTTCCGGATCTCGCGGGTCCTTACATCATAGGAAACCTGTTCGTTGGGCAAAAGTATTTTTCTATCGGGTCCTTCGGTGCCTTCGGCTTTCTGCACTTCCACTTTCCCGCGAGTAACGGTCACCAATATACTTTTCAAAAAATGGTACGATCGAATGTTGAATGCGGTACCCAGCACGCGGGTCGTCGTACCGGATGCTTGTACGAAGAATGGCTTCTTTTCGTCTCTTTTAATATCGAAATATGCCTCGCCGTCGAGCAGCGTCACCTGCCGCCGTTCTTCCGCGAACTGCCTCGGATATTCCATGCTGCTCGATTCGTTGAGCCACACCACCGAACCGTCGGGCAACTTTATTTCCTTTCGCTCGCCCTTGCCCGTCACTACCGAAACCTTGTTTCCGGCCAACGGAAGGCCATTATGTTTCCAAAAATAGAATGCGATACCGAGTACGAGCAGTACCGATGCCGCAATGCGGAACGTTTGGGAAAGGGTCGTCCAGGGGCGGGCTCGGAGCGGCTGTACCGGTTCTTTTTCCATACGGCTCTCTTCATCGAGCTGCCGGTCAAGTTCCCCGTCCAGTTTACCCTCGCCCAGCAATCGGAAGAAAACGTTCAGTTCCTCTTTGCTCAATGCATTATCCAGGTAACGCCTCACGAGTATTTCCAGGAATTGCTTTTCTTCCATTTTTCCGGCTATTTATGATGAAGACGTATCAGGTGGTTTTTAGGGTACCCTTTGGTCAAAAAATTTTTATCAATGGTGGTCAGGGGGCGTCAGGTATTGTCAAGTGTTGTCAGTGGTTGTCATGTTTGGTCAGGTATTGTCATGGGGC
>CAMLNK010000093.1 GCA_946481035.1 uncultured Dyadobacter sp.
CGGATGTTTACATTCAAAACCTCCGAAATAGCCTATTTCATGATCGAAGAACGCGCCACTTTTATGCGCCTGTACGATGGCCGGCATTTTGCGGTGGAATACAGTTTGGAAAAGCTCTCGCAAATGCTCGATCCCGCCGAGTTCTTTCGCATTAACCGCACCATGCTGTTATCACTCCACGCGATCCGCGAAATGCACGCGATGTCGGCCGGAAAGCTGAAAATCGATTTGAACCCTGCTGCGACGCAGGAAATTTATGTGAGCTCCGAACGTATGACGGAGTTCAAAAACTGGTTGGGCAAATAACCCCTGGTTGACTTCTGCATTTAAAATTGGCGTTTCAGCCCCGGAAAACAGGCGTTCCGCGATTTGTATTTTCATTCCAAATGCGGCTTGACCAACTTGTATGCAAACAGCAGGAGGTTTGTGTATGTCTGTAATTCAATTTAATGCCCATAAGAAGTACCATGTGCTTCAAAGTAAAACCCGCAATTGGGAAACACACAATGATCTGACGCCGCATTACCGCATCCTATTTATCCGCAGCGGGGACGGCCATTTCAGTCTGGACGGGAAACTATGCGATTATGTCGAGCATGGCGTCATTCTGCTCTGCCCCGGTCAGCACCCGATTTTCCAGGAGGATAGTAGCGCCGAGATTTTCATCATCGCATTCGATACCTGGCTTTCCGAGGATTTTTTGCAGAAAAAAGAGTTCAGCCCCGATTTTGCCGACATCTACAAGCAAGCCGAACACCTTTGTGACAGCGTGCGGCTTACCCAGGGCAGACCTTTGCAAAACGAACGCGATGCGCAGACGATTACCTACCTGATCAATCAGATTCTCTTTGAAATAACCCAACAACCGACCTCGCACAACAAACTCATTCGTGGTAGCATTGATCTGATAGTCACTATTTTAGCAAGGAATAATTTCGAAAGTAAAAAAGTAGAGGAAGCCACTTCCCGGCAGCGCCTCGCCGGGGCTATTATCGACTATTTGCGGCAGGAACTCCATCAGAACAAAAGCATTCGCGTGCCCGAGCTGCTGATGCGCTTCAATATTTCGGAGGATGTCGCGAATCTCTGCGTACTCAACCAAACCGGTATGTCCCTTCGCAACTTCATTTTCAAATACAAAGCAGATCTTTTCAAAAGCCGGATGCTGAAAGTCGATATTTCCGAAATCACCAGTTACCTGCAATCGGGCGGTCAGCAAACGCCTCATTTGTCTGTTTAAAGCCGAAGTTGTGCGGATGACTTATTTTGCGGACGTATGTGTGCTGTCAATTTTCGGGTAAAATCCCGACCTTCGCAGCTGGTAAAACACATACTTCCAAGCAGATACGTATGAGGCGATTCTCCATCCTGATCATCCTTTTAGCATTCATTATCAACCCGGCTGCCGCGCAGCAGGAAGCGCCGCAGACGTCACTGAACCATTATATCGAATTTTTGAGCGAGTCGTCGGAGATGGTGATCCACCGGTTTAAAATGCTCGGTGCTTACCAGGAAGATGTGACCCGGTACCGTAAAAAAGCGGATTACGGGTTGCGTTTGCCGTCGTCGGGGCCGTTGGACGAATATTATTACAAAAAAGCGATAAGCAGCCTGGGGGTAGAGGCGGGGAAGCGGAAGCAGTTGAATGCGGGGCTGGAAAACGTCTGGAACGTGCTCAATAAGCTCGATGAAACCTTCAAAGCACTCGAAACTTACGTGCGTTTGAAAGATTACGAACGCGATAACCTGAAAAAATCAGATGCACTCATCGCAGAAATGCAATCGCTTTTTGAACGCTATGCACATGACAAAAATGCATTGTATACGCAAGTAAGGCAGGTATATGCCAATCTTCCTTCCCGTTCGGCCAATGATCCTTACTTGATTACTGAAAAGGCAATGGGCGAGGTGATCGCCTCCCAGCAGCGTTTGCTGGATGCATTGCCCTATTATCTGAACGAAGATACCAAAGCCGAATGGCCCGTTGCGCTCGTGCGCCAGAGCATGCTCGACGATGAAAAGGCCCTGGCGACCATTGGCAATATGGCTTCGCAGCTGCAATATCCGGCGTCGGATATGGTAGGTACCTTCAAATCGGCGCTGGCTTCGATGCAGGATATCAAACGACGGGCGCTGGATGATCATAATTTTGCGGCGCAGCAGTCGGCACGGCATGGTAATGCGGTGTATTTGTCGCTGGTAGAGCAGTTTAACCATGATATGCTTGAATTTTACAAGGCATTTGTGGGGTATAGCAAGCCAGGGCATTTGCTATTGAATTATCCTTTTTTCAGCCCAGTCATGAAGGCAGAAGGTTCGGGAAATGTCGCTGCCGCAAGCAAGGCTACCCCGCCGTTTCAGGACAAGTCTTTTCAACCGTTGAATGTGAAAAAGGCCAATGCGCCTGCGACTGCGGCGGTGATTAAAACGCTCAACCAATATGTGGATTGGATCAATCAGTCGCTGCGGCAAATGCATTTATTGCAAATGATCGTGCGAAATTATCAAAGCTCTGCGGAGTACTACCGCGATCCGGCGAAGGCGCAGAAGCGGGCCAATCTGAGTTACTCGCACGAGGATTTTAAGTTGCCTTCTTCCGAATATAGCCTGCTGCTGAGCGCCAGCATCGCCATTCCGGAGGCTTACCGCAAATCGGTAACCGGCCAGGCGGAGGTTCTGATGAATGTTTTACAGGAAATGGACGCCCTGAGCATCGAGCTGATCCGCTATACTTCCGAAAAACAATACCTGCAAGACCAGCTCAAACGCTCCGACGCCATTCTGGATCGCTATGCCGTGCTTTTTAATACGTTGGACCAAAAGAAAGAGCAACTCTACAACGACATTCGCCGCATCCACGAAAGCTACCCGAATGCAACGCCGACGAGCTCCTGGTACATCGCCGGAACTGCCATGCTGAAAACCATGGACAATGGCCACGATGTGATGTTCGGTATGCGCGATTACCTGAAAGGCGAAGCTTCCAAACTTCCCGAAACGGGCAACCTGGAAGCCGACAGCCGCCAACTGATCGCCGACGAATATAAAAACATGAAAGGCTTGCAACGCTACGGCCGCAACAACGGGCTTTGCCCTTACACGCCCTATGAAGATTTAGGCGCAAATGCGGGCCGGTTTGCGGAGAATGTGCAAAAGTACAAGCCGGCGACCTCGGGTTATTCGGCGCATCCTTACGAATCGTTTTACTATTTCTATAACAATGAGCTCGTTTATGAATACAACAACTTCATAGAGCTCTCGAAGGCCGGGCTCCTGAAAACCATTAACCAGCCCGATGTGTTTGCATTCCGGCGCACTACGCCACAGAAACCTGCCGCGCCGCCGTCGAAGGTGGAAGAGCCGAAAGTTGAAAAGCCGAAGGTGGAGAAGCCTGTTGAAGCCACGGCGCAAATTCAAACCAATGCTACCGAAACGCCCGCCGCGCCTAAGCCTCCCGCACGCGAGGATGTGCGCCCGGCGACGAACGAGGGGGCGCGCGTGCCCGGGCCCGTCGCGCAGGTGAAGCGCGATACCGTGTACGTGGAACGCGTACGTGTGGATACAGTGTACGTCGACCGTAATGCGCAGCTGCAAAATGTTACCCGTTCGCTCGACGGTTTTGCGCCGAACAATATGGTGCTGCTGCTGGATGTGTCCTCGTCGATGAACTCGCCCTACAAATTACCCTTGCTGAAACGCTCCATTAAATCGCTGCTGACGCTCGTGCGGCCCGAGGATATGATCTCCATCGTGCTTTATTCCGGCAAGGCGAGGGTAGTCCTCAAACCGACTTCGGGAGCCAAAGCGTCGGAAATTTCAAGAATGATCGACCTGCTGCAATCCGACGGTGATACGGACGGTAATGAAGGCATTAAACTTGCTTACAAAACCGCCAACAAGCAATATATCCGCGCCGGCAACAACCGTATTGTGCTCGCTACCGACGGCGAGTTTCCCGTGAGCGACGAGGTCGTGGATATGATACGTCAGAATGCGCGCCAGGATGTGTACCTGAGCGTTTTCACCTTCGGGCGCAACGAGCACACAGGCCAAAAACTCAAAAAACTGAGTGAACTGGGCATGGGTTCCTATGCGCACGTGACCGACGCAAGTGCTGACCTGCAATTGATACTCGAAGCGCAGGCGAAGAAGCTGGCTGGGAAGTGATTATCTCATAATTTCCAAAGCGACTACCCGTCCAAACTTTGATGTAACCGATTGTGTAACAGGGAGTGAATGTGTGAAGCAGGTTTGCTTTATTGGAATATAGAAAATAAATCCTTCACAAACCGCTTCTTGCCATGACCACCAAGCCGCTCAGTAAGGATTTTTATTCCTTTGTTATTTTCTTTCTTTCCATGTTGTGCATGATCGCGCTGATCCAGTCGGTGGCGCTGCTGAAAGCCGGATTCGAAGTCCTGAGCATGGAATCGTTTTATCCATGGGTATGCCTTAATATTTTGGTGAATTTTGCAGCGCTTGGCGCGGTGATCCGGTATTTTGTGTACAAAGGCTACCTCCTTGCTGCGATCATGTGCCTGATCTCCTTTATCCCGGCGGCAATTCAGTATGCGCTGGTTTTGAATGTGGAAATCAGATTTCAATTGATGCAGTATAGCCAATTCATTACCTATTTTATATTTTCGGCCAGTGCGCTTTTAGCATTTAGCCTGATTTTCAGCAAGGCGGGCGAGAAAAGATGGCTCCGGTTTGCCGGCATCCTGCTGCTCATTTTTGCGGCGGTTCAGGCTACGTTACACTATTCGTATTTTCAGACTGGGGGCGCTGATACAAAGCTGTTGATAGAAAGGATCAGTAGGGTTGTCTCGGTATTTGAAGTATCCTGGGTGGCTTGTGTTTTAATCCATTTTCGCCTTGAAAGCAACCGGCATGCCGTTGCGGATTATGCACCGGCGAAAACATTGCCCGCACTTTTGAAACTGGCAGCATTCATCGGGATATTGTTTTTCGGATTTAATTTTTCGGTGGAAGCATTCAGCTATCGCAAAACCTACAAACCGTCGGTAACCGAGTTGCGGCGTGCAGAGCAGGTGGAAGCACATCACTATTTCGATAAAGGTGGCGACTCATTGCCATACCGTTTTCTCAAACCTTTGCATTACGATTCAACCAAACAATATCCGCTCATCGTGTGCCTGCATCACGGGGGGGCGCACGGGACAGACAACATTCATCAGCTCTCGGCTGATCCCGCTCCGTTTTTGATGGAACAGGGCAATAGGCTCAACTATCCCGCATTTATCTTCATGCCCCAAAGCCCCGAACGCGTCGGTTTCCACGCGCTGCATGGATCGCCGAGCGTCGATTCACTGGTTTTCAGGACCATCCGGCAGTTGCAGGACAGTCTGCCGATCGACCGTAAACGCATATACGTGATTGGCCTTTCCGGCGGTGGTTATGGCTCCTGGCATTTCATCAGCGCCCATCCCGAAATGTTCGCTGCTGCGATCCCGATTTGTGGCGGCGGTGACCCGAAATATGCCGCGGAACTCGTAAATGTGCCGATTTGGGCATTTCATGGCGCGAAGGACAAGCTCGCACCGGTGTCACATTCGAGGGATATGATTGGGGCGATCCGTAAAGCCGGTGGCAAACCCAAATACACCGAATACGAGTTTGAAGGGCACCATATCTGGGAGAAAGTCAAAAACGAAGGGGTGATGGAATGGATGTTCGCCCAGCATAAGAAATAGCCGCTGTCAGGCTATGACCTGGGGCCGTTGCCGTACGCCGGTTCCGATACACCGCTCTCGATAGAAAAGGAACTCAAATCACAAAAGACACAACTAACCTCTCGTTGGGCGTAGTCTATGACTACGCCCAACTTCCAAGTGAGTCCCCGACCACAACGCCTGACAACAAATGACCACCCCTGACCACAAAATGACAAAAAAAGCCGGTCCGCATCTTCGTGAACCGGCCTTTTGCATTACAACTGTACAATTATGCGCCTTGCTGCGCAGGAAAGTTGATCATCCAGTTCACGCCGTACTTGTCGCGGAAAGCGCCGAAATAGTCGCCCCAGAACTGGTCTTCCATCGGCATTTCGATGGCGCCGCCAACTGAAAGTCCATTGAAATACTGATCGGCCTGCTCGCGGCTGTCGGTGAAAATGGAAACATAGTTATTGTTGCCCACGGCGAGGGTATGGCCCATGGAGGGCATAATATCCGAGGCCATCAGCAGCTCGTCGCCCACAGGCAATGAGATGTGCATGATCCGGTTTTTTTCGTTTTCAGGTAAATTCTCCGAGCCTGGGGTGCCGTCCATTCTGTGAACGCCCTGAAATTCTCCGCCAAAAACGGATTTGTAGAAATTGAAAGCCTCTTCCGCTGTTCCGTCGAAGTTGAGGTAAGGATTGATTTTGGGCATAGCTAAAAGATTTAAAAGGTGATTGGACTTGATTTTAGATTGTTGACTGATGCAAAAGTATAGTCTTGCACCGTCATGTATGCTCCCTAAAACGGACATTCACAGGGGGCGGGCGCGACAAATTGAAGCCCTTTTTTCGAGACTTCAAAATTAACAAATAAATATTGCGCAAGTAAATACTTGCATATATATTTGCAAGCAAATACTTGCCTATTTATGAGAGCACGAAGAGATGTATATCAAGCCATTGCCGATCCTACCCGCCGGGCGATCATCGGCATGCTGGCCGGGCAGCCACAGAATGTAAATGCGATTGCCGAGCAGTTCGATATGACGCGCCAGGCCATTTCCCTCCATGTCAAAATTCTGACTGATTGCGGGCTGATCTTTATCCGAAAAGAGGGTAGGGACCATATTTGCGAAGCCCGGCTCGACAGCCTCAGCGAGGTGTCGGTGTGGGTAGAGCAATACAAAAAGCATTGGGAAAGCAAACTGGATTCATTGGAAAGCTATTTGGAACAACTAAAAAAAGAGCGATATGGAAAATGAAAAAAGCAGCACGCACGACCGCGAACTGATTATTACACGCAAACTGAACGCGCCTGTAGAGCTGGTCTGGGAAGTGTGGACCCAGCCCGAACATATTGCCAAATGGTGGGGACCCAACGGTTTCACCAACACGATCACGACGATGGACCTTGTGCCGGGCGGCGTATGGGAGCTCGTTATGCACGGCCCCGATGGAAAAGATTATCAGAACAGGAGTATATTTAAGGAGGTTGTTCCCTTAAAAAAGATTGTATATCAGCATTTTGCACCCAGTTTTTTGACCACCGTAGAGTTTGAAGCACAGGGCCAGGAGACGTTCCTCCGCTGGCATATGCTGTTCGAATCGGCGGAGCAGATGATCCGGATCGTGAAATCGAACAATGCGGCCGAAGGTTTGAAACAGAATGTCGAAAAGCTCTCTGTTTACCTGGAAGGCAGGAAAACGGCCCGGCAATTATGAAAGCGCTGGTCGTATCATTGCTCGGTGCAATGTTGAATTTATCCGTTCAAGCACAACAAACTAATATGGAGCAGCCAAAAACCACCGGTTATGCGCCCGTCAACGGGCTGAAAATGTATTATGAGGTTTATGGAAACGGTGAAATTCCGTTGGTACTCATTCACGGCGGTGGCTCGACGATCGAAACGACGTTTGGCAACATTCTCCCTAAACTCGCCGCATTCAGCAAGATTATCGCCGTTGAATTGCAGGCTCACGGGCGCACGAGCGACCGCGACGCGCCCGAGTCGTTTCAGCAGGATGCCGACGATGTGGCTGTATTGCTGGGGCATTTGAAAATTGAAAAAGCCAATGTGCTGGGTTTCAGCGACGGCGGTTGCACGACAATGCAGCTGGCCGGTCGCCATCCCGAGCTGATCAATAAGATTATCGTCGTGGCTTCCAACTACACCCGGGCCGGGATGATCGATGGTTTCTTTGAAATGATGGACAATGCGTCGCTCGATAATATGCCCGCGCCCCTGAAAGAATATTATCTCAAAGTAAATCCCGATCCGAAGGGCTTGCAAACGATGTTCAACAAAGACCGTGAGCGCCGCCGCACCTTCGCCGACTGGCCCCAAAGTGACCTCACGCGCATACAGGCGCCCGCGCTGATCATGACGGGCGACAAGGATGTGATCAAAACAGAGCATATTGTCGAAATCTCAAAGCTTATCCCGAAAGCGGAACTGGTGATCCTTCCGGGCGTGCACGGCGCATTGCTGGGTGAGATTTGCACCGCAAAAGCGGGTAGTAAGCAGCCCGAAGTCACGGCAACGCTCGTAAAGGAATTTCTTCAAGAAAACTAATCGGTCAATACCTCCCGGACCCTTGTCCATTTAATTTCCGGATGGCGTGCATTATCCAGCGGTTCTAATTTCGGCAACCCGCTGAGCATATCGTGAAGATATTGCATACCCTGCCAGGGAGGGAATACCTCGTCCCTGGCGGGTGCGATCGTACGCATAATGCGGATCATCGTCGCCAGAAAGCTTAACCCGCCAATTCGCCAAAGACCAAATTCCTTTCCGTATGCCTGGTTTGCCGCCCGCTGCAAATCCCGGATGGTCGCTACCTCGCCGGCGATGCGCAAAAACCGAGGCGCCTGGGAGTCCAGCGCGGTCGCGGCGGTAAATGCGGCGGTGTTGGCCAGAGTTGTAAAATCCATCGGCTGGTCGGCATTGCCCCAGTAGATTACGCGGTGTAGTTTGGGAAGTATCAACGGCGCCTGGTCTTTGAGGAGGTCGGTAAACATGCCGTTGAGAACGGATACGGCGTGAATCGGCGTATTATCCAGCACCGAGGCGAATTCCCTGCGAATATCGAGGTTACGGTTCGAGCCATCGGGAAGTTTCATATAATCAATGCAATAGTCTGAGGGGATAAACCGCGGCACGCCCGCATTGAGCGCCGCTTTGAGCAGATCGGATTGCGTTTCGACGATCACGTCCCGCAACCCCGACAATGCCGAAACGACGCATTGCGCGTTGCTCAACGCTTCGGTGAGCATCACGGTGTTTTGATAATCGACCGGGATCACCATCGCGCCCGCTTTTTCCAGCGGCGCCGTTTTGGCCAGGGGGGTGTCCCTTCGCACGAGCGCCTTCACGTGCGCATGCCGCGCGAGAAGCTCCCTGACGATTAGTGTTCCCAAGC
>CAMLNK010000094.1 GCA_946481035.1 uncultured Dyadobacter sp.
GACGAGCTACTGCGGCGTGATTTGTCTTTGGAAGAAACCTTCTACTACGCGTCGTGATACTCCGGCAGCCTTGAAGTTAGTCAGGCAATATTTCCCATAAATTTTGTATATTTATACTATGCAAAACGACTCTAAACATATCGACCTCTCCACAACCGGCAGGCAACCTTCCGATAGCGATTTCAACCGCATCAGCCGGTGGATCGAGCAACAAAAAATGAAAAAGGCCGCGGCATCAAAGGGTAAATCCGATAGAAAATCCGTTCCTTCCACCCACTAATCAATGCGGCTCCGGATGTTCCAGGTAATCATGGAAATTTACCTGCCGCACACGCTTGCCTGCGCCAGCATCCTTATACTTTGAAAATGCCCAAAGCACATACGAGGTAATGTCCTGATAAACATCCGAGCGGATCGGGAACAGGCCGTCGCCGTTGCGTAGTGCATTGGTGAAGAGCACCACGGTAATATCTTCCGGGCAATGCATCCATACACTTCTGAAACCCTTGGGATTGGGAATTCCCATGCCCGAATACCACCAGCCGTCGTGGTAGCTGAATTTCCCCTCAGGCATTACGGCGCTATAACAACCCAGACCATTATTCACAATTTCATCGCGGATGTCCTGCGTGATAACCGTATTATTTTCGGGCGAGAAAAGCGCGGCGTAAAGTTTTACACCCTGATTAGCGGTGAGGTAAATGCCATACCCGCCCGTAGTCGAGCTGAAATCGCCCGGATCGAAGCCATATTCTCCCGAGTAAGGAAAGTCGTAACCGAAAGTGGGCACCGGAAGGCCATTGGAAAGAAACTCGTTAGCCGCTACACCGGCCTTTTCAAAAATATTTTTCCGGACATACTCCTCATACCCCTGTAATGCCAACAACGCATCATTATTATCATCACCTGTAAACTCCTCGCCGTTGATCGCCGGTATCAGCACCCTGAACAACCCGAAGTTGGCATTCTGGTAACAGCTCGATCCGTGGTTTTCCTTTTTAATACCGTTTTCGACGAGCAACTTTAAACCATACCAGACATTCTCGGTAAATGCGCCGTTCCGGCAATTTTCATTCATGCCCACGATCCCGCTCGTGTGCGTGAGCAAATCCTTGAATGTAATGAGTTCGATATTAGGTCCTTTCACCCAGTTTTTGGGCAGGTAACCGATAATTTTGTCGGTGGTTTTGATACCCTTTGCCTTGGCCAGTTTGAGGAATGCAGCCGCAGTAATAGTCTTGGTCATACTAGCAATCTGCATTTTGGTATCCGGGGTTACAGGCTTGTCCTCTTGTATTTCAATTTTTCTTGCATAAAAACCATCAGCACCGGTCCCGATCAGCTGGTCTTTTTTATAAACCGCAAAACTGTACCCGAAGCCCTTACCTTTTAGCGAATCACCGAGGATTTCCACAAACTTCTTCGCGGGATCTTCTTCTGTTTCCGGGCCTGGGTCCTTATCCTTTTTACAAGCTATAACGGCCGCCAGAAAAAGGCAAAACGTAAAAATCAGTCGTAAATGTGGTTTCATGCAGTCAATATTATCAAAATGTAAAATGAAGATAGCAACTAGTCCGATTGCTTTCCAAACGGGTAATATTGTGAACACAATTCGAGACTATTCCCTATGCAATCTTTCAGTCGCTTATATTCCAAATTCCTTTTTGCCGGAATTCTACTAACTGCCGGTGCTGTACCTACGCAAGCGCAGCAAAACAAGGCATATCCGCCGTCGGCCTTCCCCGACAGGCTGATATTGGGATACAAAGGTAACCCTGCTACTTCCCAGGCGGTTAACTGGCGTACCGATTCCACCGTGACGGCCGCCATTGCCGCCATTCACGAAGCGGATCCTTCGCCCGATTTTCCATCCAAAGCCCGCACCGTACAGGCGGCTACCCATAAAGTGGTGATCGATGGCAAAACAGTGCATTACCACGAGGCCAATTTCGGCGACCTGAAACCATCCACACAATACGTGTACCGCGTCGGCGACGGGAAGTCGTGGAGTGAATGGTTCCATTTCAAAACGGCGTCCGACAAGCCTGCGCCGGTTTCGTTCCTCTATTTCGGGGATGCGCAGAACGACATTCGCTCCCTTTGGTCGCGGGCGGTGCGGGGTGCGTTCGCTAACATGCCCAAAGCTAATCTGATGATCCACGCAGGCGATTTGATCAACAATTCCAATGTGGATTACCAATGGGGCGAATGGTTTGAAGCGGGTGGCTGGATCAACGGCATGGTACCTAACCTCCCGACGCCGGGTAACCACGAGTACTATCGGGACGAAAAACGGAACCTCTTCGTTTCAATGCACTGGAAACCGCAGTTTGCATTACCCGAAAACGGCCCGGAAGGGCTCTCGGAAACAGCATATTATATAGATTATCAAGGCATTCGCTTCATCGCACTCGACTCTCAGGCTGCTATCCTCGACTCTACGACGTTGAAAAAGCAAGCAGCCTGGTTTGAACAAATCACCACCAACAACCCCAACCGCTGGACGGTGGTAGTACACCATCACCCGATCTATTCCACTAAAAACGGCCGGGACAATGACGAATGGCGCGCGAAAATGGAGCCATTGTATAAAAAGCACAAGGTCGATATCGTATTGCAAGGCCACGACCACACCTATGGGCGTGGATTGAACATACCCATTGGCCAAAGCCGTAAAAAACCCGACGGACCGATTTACGTGGTATCTGTGAGCGGCCCGAAAATGTACGACATCGGCCTCCAAAACTGGATGGACCGCGCCGCTTCGAATACCCAATTGTACCAGGCCATTACCATTGACCAGCACAAACTTTCATTTAAAGCATTTACCGTTAATGGCGATTTGTATGATGCGTTTGATTTGAATAAGGATAAAAACGGCGTCAATACATTGGTTGAACTTTCCAATACCTTGAAAATGAAAGAACGGCTCGATCTGCCGGCAAGCTATTTGAAATCTTTCAAGGAAGAAGAGCTGAAAGAATATAACCAGCGTTATCAGGAATATAAAAAGCGCAAAGGCATTAAGTAATACATAGAAATGGCTGGCACGTCGAAAATGCCAGCCATTTATTTTCTATTTCAGTTTAATCGCATACAACGCATTGCGGCCGGTAATGAAAAGTGTTTCACCGACCACGGTAATTGTCGAAGGCCTTTCCGGCGTTTCGATCATATTGATTTCCTTGCCGGAAGGGTTGAATACATAAACCTGGCCATCGGCAACATACACATTGCCCTGACTATCCACCGCGGAACTGAACTCGCCTTTTTCCGTGAATAGCTGCGGTTCCGACAAATGCCCCTGCGGACCGACATTAAACCGCACTGTTCTTTTCAAATACTCGTCGGTGCCGTAAAGCACCTTTCCCGGATACCCTTCCACCAATGCATTCGAGCGCGCCAGGTCATAAACGACGGGAACGATCGTAACGCCGTCGGGCGCGAGCCAGCATTCGCTGAACTGATTGGTACTTACTTTCAAAAAATCGCCCGAATCGCGGCGGCGGTTCGAGGGGTTAAGCGTTTTGACAACGCGTATAACTTTCTCCAAAGGCGCTTTTTGAAGTAAATGCATGGTTTCTTCCGGCTGATCGGGATCCATGGCATACACTAATGTACCAAAGCCGCTGTTACCCCAGCCGCTGAAAGAGGTTCCGGCAGCATCCGGCGGATTGGTGAACGTCTCGGGTTTGCCATTAATCAGGTAACCCGGTTTAGGAGCATATTTGAATACAACTATCAGATTATCCTTCGTATCGACGCCCAGCGAAAGCGGCTCCCAGGGAAAATCCGCCACGAGGCTCAGCGCATTCGTTTGGGGCGACCATTTGTAAATTCTTCTCGCCCGCGATTCGCTGAAATACACATTACCCTTGCTATCGTGGCAAATGCCATCCGCAAACTCGAAGCCTCTGGCCAGTTGCACCGCTTTTCCAACCTGCCAATCAATCGAGCGCGGCTTGGGGTTATCGATTACCAGCCGGTTGAACTCCCACGGCCTCACTTCAATCCCTGAACTCACATCATACAGCGGCACAGTCGACGGGTACTTGGTCTGACTATAATTATGCACATTCAGAAATTCCAGCTTACGGTTGTTCCACGACCTTACCGAATGCGGGTAAGGCGTACTGACGCGGATCACCCGAAACATATACAGGTTCGCAAACAGCATATTGTCACAGGATTCAATTTCCAGCGGCTGGCAGCCCGAACTTTCCTTGCTCTCCTCTTCCAGCTGCAATGCATAGACCTTCCAGTTGGAAACATTCCTGAACCGCACCTCATTACGAACATGGTGCTCAACCGACATCGCATACACGCGCCCGTGGGTAGATGTGTTGGATATGTATGCACCCGCGGATGCGAATGTATTCGCAGTCCAGATGTTCTTAAATGTGCCACCACCGTTATTAGTTATCCAAAGGCTCCAATATTGGGTATCCCAATGCTGCTCGTTGCCCACATGCGACGAGTTATTCAAAGCCTCCTGCCCCGGTCGCTTCCGTGCAATATTACCGTGACCGCCCAGGAACTTCACATCATTCACATATGAACTGGCCCCGGCCATCCATTTCAAACCCACCGCCCGCGGATTACTTGCCGCAGTGGAAATACCGATACCCGTAAGGATATTGCTTCCTCCTGCCGACGATTCCACCATCGGCTTCGGCGGCCCGAAACTGCCGAATGCCTCGGTATTGTCCTGCAACACAAACTGGGTAGAAACCGGATTGAGGCCGATCAGCACCGTTTTTTCCTTCATTTTCAGCGTTTCGGTAATGCGGTACCAGCCTTGCGGAACGTAAATTACGTCGTGTTCGTCGATGGCCGCCTGAATGGCCTTCGTATCGTCTGTGACGCCGTCGCCTTTGGCACCCAGCGTTTTGAGATTTGCCCAGGTGGTAATGTCGGGAAATGCGGGAATATCTTTCGCAACCGCTGCGGGCTCAGTTTTGAGCGTTTCGACGTCCTGCGTCGTGGTATGCACCGGCTTCGCGTCGATGGAGGCCATTTGCAGGCCGTGGGTCAAACTTTTTACTATGTACATTTCGCCTTCACCGGCAATTTGCTTGCCGCTAGTACGGAAACTTGCCAGGACAGGCACTTTTTTACAGTCAATATTACGCAGACTGATCTGGGTATACGCATTGTTTTCATTGCTGATCACCAAAGCAGGTCCGCTCACGTTTTCGAACCGACTGTCTTCCATAAACAGCTTTTCGTAAAAATTAGGATTGATTTCCAAAACCGTAGGCACATTCTTAACGGTCATTCGCACAATCGTCAGCCCCGATTCCTGCGAGCGGATCGCCGCTTTCCGCTGGCCTTCGAAATAAGTATCGACCATCATAAACTGCCAGCCGGGCGACGGTTTGAAGGTATAAATGCCATATTCCCCTCCGAAAAAGCGTACATCTTCCATTTCGTTCCCTACATCGAACATACCCGCTTTGCCATTGCCGGCATGAATATCGACATGCGAAATAAAACTGTGCTGTGCGAAATGCGTTCGCAATGCCACCGCCGACGGGTTACCCGCGCCTATTCGCAAATCCACGTTCGACATGGCGCTGTAAAATGTGCTCGCGCCCGCATCGGGAATGGGCTGGCCTTCTTTGGGTAGCGACGATGTAAACCAGAACATGTATTTGGCATTACCCTTGTCCTGCGGATAATTTTCCTGAAAACCCGGCGCATTGTCGGCCAGAACGATCAGCGGCCGCTTTTTGCCATAACCGATCACTCGCACGGCCGTAGGAATGTAGATCGTCTTGCTGATCTTGTAAATACCCTCGGGAATGAATACGATACCGAAATTAAAATTGGTTTTCACCTCATTGATAGCCCGTTGCAGCTCGTCCGAGACGTCCGTTTGGCCATTATTGGTGATTTTAAAATTTTCAGGGGTGAAATAAATGGCGTCCTCGTCGTTCAGCCTCGCCTGGTAAAACGATTTGCTTTCAGGTATCGGACCGGCTTTCACTTTTTTCTTTTGCGCAAAGCCAATTTGCTGCACCGAAACCATCAGCGCGAGCATTAAAATTCTTTTCAGCATATCCGGTTATTTTTGGGCTGCCCAGAGGATGGCGTTTTTGAAAATGGTTTTGTAAACGGCGCTTTCGAACAGCACCGGCGAATGGCCCATAAAAATGTAGACATTCTTCGCTTTCTTCTTAGGATTCGACCAAATGACCGGATGATCACCCATTTTGATCTTCGAATCAGGCTGATAAGTCGATTCGTCCACGCTTGCGATCACCTTCACATTCGCCCGCGGGCTTTTATCATAGATATACCACTCCTCTTTTTGCACCGGAAATGAGGCCGGCACGCCTTTCATGATAGGATGCTTGCTGTTTTCAACTTTCACGGTCGCTGCCGCGAAATCGGCGATGTAGTTCTTATAGCGGATGCCGCCCATAAAATCCGAAAACCAGGGCCAGATTTTATAACCGTCAAATTCGCCCAATAAGGTCGCATGATGAAACCCGATCCAGCCGCCTTTCCCTTCATCAATATATTTTTCAAATGCAGCCACCGCCTCCGGTTTCCAGGCATAAGGCACATAATCGAGCTGGATAATGAGCTGGTATTTAGACAAAAAAGCTTCATCAATCGGGTCGGTCTTATCAATATAATCAATGCTGAAATGCTCCCTGGCGGCCAGCGAATCCAGCCAGGGGCGCGCGGCTTTGGAATAGGCAATGTGATGCCCACCAGGCTCTGCCATCGCCAGAACGCGAAATTTTGCTTGCGCTAATGCGCCCGTCGTGCTGGCGGCTAGCCACAGCACGACGCAACAAACCGGAAGCTTCCGGAATACATTTTTCATAGGATTTAGGAATTAGGATAAAAGGGCATTGACTTATTATCAGCGCATTACCGGCAAAGTAATACTGCTGATATTCCGGGCGTCGTGATGAATCGTGATTTTCGACTTCTGAAAATCCGTCTCCGACGCTTCAAAAATGTTCATAAACTTCTGTGGATTACGGTCAACGAGCGGGAACCAGCTGCTCTGCACTTGTACCATAATGCGGTGACCTTTTTTGAAAGTATGCGCCACTTCGTTCAGTTTCACGGCCACTTTCTCGATTTTATCCTTCACAAATGGCTCTGGCTTTGAAAAACTATTCCTGAACTTGCCCCGCAGTACTTCCGCACGCACCATTTGCTGGTAACTGCTCATATCAACCGGTTTTTCTCCTTCCTTCGACGCCGGCACTGTCGACCCGGCTGGCCAGACGTCTATCACTTTTACGATGAAATCTGCATCCGAGCCGGTCATTGAAACTGCCAGATTAGCGACAATTTCACCGGTCAGCGTCAGATCTTCGGTTAATGAATCCGTTTGAAAACTCAAAACATCCGGTCGTTTCGATGCAAAACGCTGGTCTTCGGCCATGTATTCATTGTTGCGGTGGCCGCTCGTTACGCTCGTATAGGGAACCGGATTCGCCGGATCGCTTTCGTAGTTCGTGCCACCGCTTGCATTAGTGGGCTTTTGCGAAGATAGACTGCCATTTTCTCTCAAATAATAGGAAACCGGCTGGCTATTTTTTGGCGGCCATACATCATAGTTCCGCCATTGGTTAGAACCTGTTTCAAAAACCGTCACCTCCGGCTGGCCGAATGCACCTTTTCCTTTGAGATAGAAATTGAAAAACTTCGTCTCGATCTCCTCCTGGTAATACTTGTTCACATCGCTGCCAAACTGGTATCGCGCGAAACCCTTCCACGCAGGCGCAGCCCAGCCCCCGTGCGTCCACGGGCCCATTACGAGGCGGTTGTTGTTGCCCGGACTTTGCTTTTCGATCGCCGCATAAGTTTTCAATGCGCCGTACAGATCCTCGGCATCGAACCAGCCTCCCACCACCAGGACAGCCGGTTTAATGTTTTTTAAATGCTTTTTGATATTGCGCGACTGCCAGAACTCGTCGTAAACCGGATGGGCTGTCGTCTGCCGCCAAATGCTGTTCGGATCGGCGAAATAGGGGGCTGCATTGGTCTTTTTCAACGGCCCGAAATCAAGGAAATACTTGTAGGCATCGCTGTATTCCGCACTGAAATGGCTTTGGTAACCGGTTCCATCCTTGCTTTTGGGGCCATCGAAGCCGCTGTAAAAACCGAAGTTATCCATCAGGAAGAATGCACCGTTGTGGTAGCAATCGTCACCGATAAACTCGTCCGACATCGGTGCCTGAGGTGATACCGCGGCCATGGCCGGGTGTGCATTGGGTAATCCGGCCGATGAATAATAGCCAGGGAATGAAATGCCCCATTGCCCTACTTTGCCATTGTTTCTGGTATTTTTCAATAGCCATTCAACCGTGTCATAAGTATCGCTCGACTCGTCAACGTCCTTATTGCTCTTCTTGTTTTCGATCGCCGGGGTCATTTCGCGAAAATTGCCTTCGCTTTTGTAGCGGCCACGGGCATCCTGGTATACAAAAATGTATTTCTCGCGCATCAGGTACGCATTAGGCCCGAGCGAGCGACGGTAATTGTTTTCCCCATAAGGCCGCACCGAATACGGCGTGCGCTGCATAATGATAGGGTAAGTCTGCGAATCGTCTTTGGGTGTGTAAATGGCGGTGAAAAGCTTCACGCCGTCGCGCATCGTGATGTATTGCTCTGTTTTGGTGTAGTTGGCTTTGACCCAGCTCGTGTCCGGGGCTGAATTTTGGGCGACGGCCGCCCATGACAATAGAAACAACAAATACAGCAATACATTTCTTTTCATGACTGGTTGGTTTTGTTTGGATTAGTAAATTCAAAAATACGTAAGAAACCGTACATTCGTCCAGTTTAAACTTTCACCACTCCTCCACATGCTATGCGTAAACGTATCATTAAATTTTCCTTCATGATATTCTTCATCTTTCTGGCATTGATCGTTATTGGCGCGGTTATATTCATGCAGCAACCGCAATTTGGAAAACATCCCTCCGGCGCACGGCTCGAAAGGATCAAAAAATCACCGAACTACCGCAACGGCCAGTTCCAAAACGAAAGCT
>CAMLNK010000095.1 GCA_946481035.1 uncultured Dyadobacter sp.
TGCCGGCTATTTCCGGCTCTTCTCCCCCGTCGTCGCCGAAATCGGGCACTTCCAACGTTTCGCCGTGCGCCCGCAGTACCGAGCCATTGCCTTTGTAAAACCACTCCGGCTGCACGCCTATCTCGCCGGGTTCGGGAAAGCCGTTTTCCACGCCCCATTCGTACATAATAATGCTGTCGGTGGGCTTGCTACCCTCGGTCGCGGCGTGCATGGCCTGGCGGTTCAGGGCGCTGTTTTTATGCGTAAGCCCCGTGCCCGCTACCAGGCAGCGGAACGGGTCGCCCGGGCAATCGAATGCCGGGAGCAGCTTCCATTCACTGGTTCCGGCGTACACGTCGTCGTAATGCAGCTTCGTGTCCGAACGCGCGGCCAGCAGCAATTCTGCAAGCGGTTTTTTAGTGTCGATGGCCTCCAATGCGGCTTCGTAAACCGATTTAGCGCCATTTAACAATACCAGCGAAGGTTCTTCCACCCTGGCCAGGGCACGTCCGTGCTGCGGGTGTGAGATCTGTACGACTCTTGTCATGTTTTGTATCAATATCATTTAAAAAATCATACATCCTACTGCGTTACCCACCCGCCATCGATCGAAAAGCAGCCGCCGGTGGAATAGCTCGAAGCCCTGCTGGCCAGGTACAATGCGATGCCGCCTATCTCGTGCAACTCGCCCCATCGGCCCATCGGGATCTTGGAAATGAATGCCTTGTATTTTTCGGGGTCGTTAATCAGGGGCAAATTCAGGTCCGTCGCGAACGGGCCGGGCAGAATAGCATTCACGGTAATGCCGTCGAGCGCTACTTCCATGGCCAGCGAGCGGGTAAGCTGCAAAATGGCGCCTTTGCTCGTCGCGTAGGGCGTGCGCTCGGGGATGGCCGTGAGCGCGAGCATGGAGCCGATGTTGATGATCCGCCCGTAGCCGTTTTCCTTCATCACCGGCACTACCTCCCGGCAAGCCAGCCAGGTACCGGTCACATTCACGCTCTGTACTTTGTTGAAATCGTCCAGGGAAAGCGCCTCGATAGGCCCGCGGATATTGATGCCGGCGGAATTGACCAGGATATCTATTTTCCCAAAAGTATCGACCGCCGTTCTGACGGCCGCCTTAATATGCTGCTCGGAAGTAACGTCGCAGCTCACACTGATGCAGCTGACGTCGTAAGTTTCTTTGAGCAGCTGCTCTGACTCCCTGTTCACCGCCTCGTCGCGCGCCGCGATCACGATATTGGCACCGGCTTCCGCCAGGGCTTTGGCCATCGCCAGCCCCAGCCCGCGGTTACCGCCTACCACGAGTGCGGTTTGCCCGTGCAGTTTAAACAGGTCGAGAATGCTTTGTTGCATGCTTAGCGTTTCCATGGTGCTTATTCGGAAATGATGAAATGTTCGAGACCTTCGGTTTTCAGGGTTAAACCAACACCCGGCAATGTATCGCTGAGCTGTACCCTCCCGTTTTCGGCGATCGCCTCGCCGTCGAAAATGTACCAGAACATTTCGTTGCCCACTTCGATTTCCGTTTGCGGGAAATACTCGGCCATCGGGCTCGCAAAGGAGCTCAGTACCACGTGCAGGTTATGCATTTGCCCGCCGTGCGGGATCACCTCAATGCCGTGCGCAAGGGCCATATTACAGATCTTCTGCGCCTCGGTAAACCCTCCCACCCGGTTGGTATCGAACTGGAAAATATCCAATGCACCGGTTTGGAGCAGGTCGTGGAAGCCGTAGCGGGTGTATTCGTGCTCGCCGCCGGAAAGCGGAATGTCGGTATAATTGCGGAGTTTGGCAAAATTGTGGATCTCATCGGGCAGCAGCAGCTCTTCGGCCCAGCGGAGGTTATACGGTTCCAGTGCTTTCAGGAATTGCTTCGCATAGGCGAGGTTAAAGCCCATATAACCTTCGAGCATTACATTAATATCGTCGCCCACAGCCTCGCGCACCACTTTCACCATCTCCACATTCTTCCGCATACCGGCAATGCCCTCGGTGAGCGGGTACCCGCAGCGGAGTTTCATGCCCGAAAAGCCCTGCTCCTTGTAATGCACGGCCTCGGCTTGGAGGCTGTCGAGGTCGCGGGTGTAGAGGCGGCTGTAATAGGTTTCGATGTCGGGGGTCGTACGCCCGCCCATAAGCATAAACACGGGCTGGTTCATCACCTTGCCTTTGATATCCCAAAGGGCAATGTCAATGGCGCTGATGGCCGCGATAACGGTGCCTTTCCGGCCGAATGCGACCGTGGAGCGGTACATTTTTTCGAAAAGATATTCGGTGTTCAAAGGATTTTCGCCCAGCAGGATCGGCGTCAGTTTACTGTCGATCACGGCCTTGGTCACGTCCGGGCTCAGGCCTGCATTACCATAGCCGATATGCCCCTCGTCGGTTTCGACCTCCACCACCAGCCAGCTGAAAAACCGGAATGCGGCCTGCGAATCGGTTTGGGAATGAATAGGACTGAGCGGCGTCGCAAACACGGTATTGGTAGTCAGCACCGGGCCTTTCCATTTATATAATTTCGCTGTTACTCTTTTGATTTTCATTGAAATGTATTTTAAAACAATATCATTTTACAATCGGGGCGAACGCCTTGCTTACCACTTGAAATGGAGGAATGAAACACCCTGGCGCGGCAGCTGCATTTCGACGATGGTGCTGCCATTTTTCGGTTCGATCCATTGCGGCGAAGTCAGCAATTCGAGTTGCCCGGCCTTTTCGAGCTGGCGAATCTGCTCCGCAGTAGGCTGCTTGGGCGAACCCATCGCTTTCCATACTTCGTAAGAATTACTGTTTTCCTTGTCGATGCGGTAGTGGTAAAGCATCATTTTCTGCTGCGGCAAGCCTTGTACGGACACTTTCACGGTCGCGTCGGGCACGGGTACATTGTCGTCGTGGTAGTTCCACACCATTACCGCCGCCGAATTGGCGCTTTTGGAAGCAATACCATTGATATCCGCCTCTTTGCGAACGCTTTCGTCCCTTACCCTTTTGAAATCATAAGCCAGATCCTGCTTCACTTCCACGCGGTTGCCTTCCATCATGCCAAACATGCGGAACACGTTCAGTACCGGTTTGTCGACCCCATTGGTCGCCAGGTCGCGGAACCCGCGGAACCAGGCCTGGTCCTCAAACTCGAACGACCAGCTCACTGCACCCAGCAAATTCACGCCCCGGGCCTCGGCCAGTTCATATTTACGTGCAAACGAAGCCGCCGTGTAGCTCGAATACATGGTACCGTTGCGGTAGGCGTTCTGCGGGCTCACATCCTCCGAGCAAGCCGCGCAGCCCTCCGGGTCGGATTCGCCGATGATGATCGGCAGCTTTTTGAGTGCCGGGTAGGAAGCCACAATTTCGAAACCCTTGTCCAGGTCGCGCAGCTGCGTGCCCATGTTCATCTGCACGTGCCCGTCCACGATTTTCGGTGCACCTTTGGCATGGTAAGTAATGAAGTCGATCGGCGTACCGGTTTTGCCGGTCACGTAGTTTTTGCCGCTGGTCACGTGGTCGAGGAATTTCCGCATGAAAACTTCGGATTTGTCCCACGACGGGCCGGTCACTTCGGGCCCGCCTATTCTGGCGGTAGGCAATGCACGTTTCACGGCATCGGCTGTATAGTCGTACAGCTTAATGTATTCATCCACAGTTCCTTTCCAATAACTGATATTCGGCTCGTTCCATAGCTCCCAGTACCAGCTTTCCACTTCCTTTTTTCCATAGCGGGCCACCGAATGCTTCACCCATTGAAATACCAGTTCCGCCCATTTGTTATAATCATTGGGAGGATACGCCCAGCCGAGGTAGATGTCATTGTAATTATCCCCCGGCTTCCAGTGGTGACGGTACGGTTCGGGTTTTGAGGACAATGCCTGCGGCATAAAACCGATCTGGGCGATGGGTTTCATGCCCCTTTCAATATAAGTATCGAAGATTTTGTCCACAATCTTCCAGTCGTAAACCGGCTTGCCCTGCGCGTCCTCGGTGTAGGCATTAGTGGAACCCCATTTGAGCGCTGCCTCACCATCGCCCGTCACGAGCAGGCTGTGCGCCCGCACGTACACGGGAACTTTGCTGAACTGCGCGATTTCCGTGAGCAGCTTTTTCCCGTCTTTCATGTAGGTATAATTGGGCTCATCGTAGCCAAAAAACGCCCAGATAGGCTGCATAGGAGCTTTTACTTTCGCCAGGTTGACGTCGATGTTGACGGGTTGCTGCTGGCTGAAAACAGGAGTGGACAATGCCGCGCCCAGGGTGGCAGCGTGGAGCAGGGCAAGTTTGGTTTTCTTCAAAAACATGTGACTTTGGTTAAGCGTAAAAAATTAATATCCGGGATTCTGTTTGATCTGACTGTTCCGGCTGATCTGCTGGGTGGGTATCGGGAAAAGGTTATGCTTGTCGGCAGCGGCCGTTACGCCATTCGCCTGAGCGGTACTGATCAGCCGGTTATGCCGGATCAGGTCCCAGCGGTAATGCCCCTCGCCCACAAACTCCTGCGCGCGCTCTTTGAGCACCGCATTCCGGAATTCGTCTTTGGATAACCCTTTCAAATCGGGGTACACCGTCGCGGGCTGCTCGTATGCGGTACCTGCCGCCCTGGCCCTTCTCCGCACCTGGTTCAATGCCTCGAAAGCGGCTGCGGTCGGCCCGTCGGTTTCGTTAATGGCCTCGGCATAGGTGAGCAGCATATCGGCGTAGCGGATCAGCGGATAGTTTACCCCTTCTTTAAGGTAGCCGGTGGCAAAATCTATCCGGTGGAACTTGGTCAAAAATGGGGCATACATGGTAACCGTGTCCCTCACTAACTCCTTAGTGCCGTTTTTGTAATAATAGGGCATCTTCTGGCGCACCGACTGCCACTTGCGGTAGGTGTCGGGGCTTTCTGTAAAAAACGATTTCCGCGCCTGGAAAATGACCAGGTCTTTGAGTACATGGAACTGCACATTCACCCCGTTGATCGTCTGCGCGGGTGGGCCAAAGAGGTAAATCATCCGCGTCTGGTACATCTGCGAGGTATTGTTGCCATTCCCCCCGTGCTGAATGGAGAAAATATGCTCCTTACCGTTCTGGAAATCAGGGTTATTGATGTTTTCATAATCTTCAAAAAGGCTGAAAACACCCGCGTCCATCACTTTTTTGGCCTCCGCGGCTGCTTCTTTCCATTTGCGCTGCTGTAAATACACTTTCGAAAGCAATGCGGTTGCCGAAATGGCGGTGGCCCGGCCGGCGGTAATATCGGCCTTGTTGAGCGGGCTAAGCAATGTTACCGATGCGTTGAGGTCGCTCACAATTTGTGCATACACCTCGTCTTCGGAACTTCTCGGCTTATCCACTTCGCTCAGGTCGGTGGTTGCTTTTATGTGCAATGGCACGCCGCCGAACATTCTCACCAGGTTGAAGTAAAAGAATGCACGCAGGAATTTCGCCTCGCCCAGCACCTTATCTTTCCCTTGAAATTCCGCCACTTCCATCTTGTCGATCAGCGTGTTGGCGCGGTTGATCACCTGGTAAAAATAGTCCCAGGCGGTTACGAGCTCCACAGCGTCGGGCGTCCACGAATAGGTATTCCATTCGTTTTGAATGCCCGAGCGGTCGCCCGAGCCATTGGCTGATCCGCCGCCGATGAGCGTAAATGCAGTGACGTCACCCAGGGTAACCCATTGCCCGTCACGGTAGTTATCATTCCACAGGTAGTTATACACCCCGTTCAGTCCCAGTTGCGCCTGGTCGAGGGTTTTGTAAAAATCATCGGTCGCCACCTGGCTGTACACTTTCTCTTGCAGGGAGTTTTCGCAGCCGCTTCCGCCCAGCAGCGCCAATGCACCGATGGCAGCCGATAGGGCCCGGTATTTTGTTTTAATAATAGATCGGATCATGTCAATTCAATGTTTTTGCATTAAAACCCAAGCTTGATTTCCACCCGGTAGGTCCGCGACGACGGGTACCCGAACCGGTCCATTCCTTTGGTGGTATTGCTGCTGCCGAAAGAATTCACTTCCGGGTCATACCCCGAATATTTCGTGATCAGGGCCAGGTTATCGACGCCGATCCCGATCCGCGCATTCTTGACGAAACTCACAAAACCGGGGATTTTATAACTAAGTGATACATTCTGCACGCGCAGGAACGAGCCGTCCTCTACCAGGAAAGAACTCACGCGCTGCGGGTGCGAGGCGCTCGCGGCGGGGATATTGCCGTTCGGATTTTCGGGTGACCAGCGGTCGAGGCGCCTGGCCGATACACCGATCCCGTCCAGCACATATTGTTGCGCCGCCAGGTTCAGTACCTTGTTGCCCTGCATGCCATAGACGAACACGTGCAGGCTGAGCGGACCGAACGACAGGTCGTTGGTAAGGCCGTAGCTGAACTTGGGAAGCGGGCTGCCGAGGAAAACATCGTCCTTTTCGGTGTCGTACGTGCCGTCGCCGTTCACATCCTTGTACCGGATATCGCCCGGCTTGGCGGCCGGCATCGTGCCTACCTCCTTGATTTCTTCTTTCGAGTGCCAGATACCCTCATACACCGAGCCGTAAAACTCCCCTACCGTATGCCCCGGTTGGAGCCGCACTGTGTTTTTGGCGTGCGGGTTCACATTCGCACCGCCTACCCAGCCGGAATAGAGGTATTCGGCCCCACCCAGCGACAGGATTTCGTTTTTGTTGAATGATATATTAAAATTCGTCGTCCAGTTGAGCTTACCCTGCGTATTCACCGTATTGATACCAAACTCCCAGCCTTTGTTCAGCATGGCGCCCGTGTTTTTGAGCACGCTTCCGTAGCCGGTTTGTGAAGGGATCGGAACGTCGAGAAGCAGGTCGGTGGTCTTTTTGTGATAATAATCCACTGTAAAACTAAGGCGGCCATTCAGTACCGCAGCATCGAGTCCTACGTTGAATTCGCCTGTTTTCTCCCAGCTCAGATCGGGGTTAGCGATGTTGGAAGGGAATGCGATGGGCACACGGGCACCGCCGAAAATGTACGAGCTGCGCGTTCCAAACGATGTACCCAGCAGCGAAAGCGACCGGTAAACGCCAATGGCCTCATTACCTGTTTTGCCATAGCTCGCCCGGAATTTCAGCTGATCGAACACGTCCAGGTCGCGGATGAATTTCTCCTCGCCCAGCTGCCAGCCGAATGCCACCGCCGGAAACACCCCGTACTTGTTGTTAACCCCGAATTTGGAAGAACCATCGGCCCGTACCGAGGCGGTAAACAGGTATTTGTCTTTCAATGTGTAGTTCAACCGCCCCAGGTACGAAATGAGCGTCCACTCATTCATATTGCTACCCGGCGCCTGCGGACTGCTGCCCAGGCCGAGGTTGTAGTACTCGAAAATATCACTCGGGAAGCCGAACGACGAAGCGTCGACGGTTTCGTTCGTTTCCTTTTGGTAGGTAAATCCGGCGAGCACTTTCAGGTTATGAATGTCGGCGAAAGTCTTGGAATAGGTCAGTGTATTGGCATTGGTAAAATTGAGGTTGCGCACACCGATCTGCCGGGCCTTGCCATTAGCGCCCGCAGCTGCTTCCGAACCGATCGGAAAGTATTGGTGAAATTTCCAGTCGCGGATGTCGGCGCCGAAACGGATATTCAGATCCAGGCCGGGGATAATGCTGTAATCGGCGTAAATGTTGCCCAAAATCCGCATGGTATTGCTGAGCTGCCGGTATTTCTCGGTCATGGTCAGCGGGTTTTCGAGGCCGCCGCCCATCGGGAAGTTCCGCAGGTTGGTAGCCTGGCCAAGCTCGTCGCGCGCCGGAATGGTCGGCGGGGCTTCGTACACGGCATCCACCACGTTGGAAATACCTTCATAGCCTTTGGTATCGGTCGGCACCACGTTTTCGTCGGTCAATGTGAAGAGAAGGCTTTGCCCTACCCGCAGTTTTTTGCTGATTTCCGCGTCGATATTAATAGAGGTCCCATACCGCTTGAAATTCGAGCCGGGGATGATCCCATCCTGCAATGTGACATTTTCGGCCAGCATATACCGAACATTCTGGCCGCCACCGGAGAAAGCGAGTTTGAAGTTCTGCCGCGGCGCGGAGTTGTATATCTCGCTCTGCCAGTCGGTACCATTGCCAAACCCCGCGATCTGCGCGGGCGTGTACACCTGCGACTGTCCGAGCAGGCTCGCGCGCTCATTCACCTGCGTGGCCCATTGGGTGGCATTCATGAAATCGAGCTTCTTGCGGATGGTTTGCAAGCCGAATGCATATTCAAAATCGACCCGCTGCTGGCCCGCTTTGCCTCGCCGGGTGGTAATGAGCACGACGCCGTTCGCCGCACGGGAGCCGTAAATGGCGGAGGCCGATGCATCTTTCAGGATTTGAATGGATTCGATGTCCGACGGATCGATGGAGTTCATCGGGTTCGCATTGCCGCCAAATGACCCCGCATCGCTGCTGGCCCCGGTCTGGAAACCGTTGCTGATCGGCACGCCGTCGATCACGTACAGTGGCGAACCGCTCGCGGAAAGCGAAGCCGTGCCTCGTACCTGCACCGAAATGCCGCCGCCGGGAGCGTGGGAGTTGGTATTCACCTGTACACCCGCGATTTTGCCCTGCAATGCTTTGTCCGGCGTGTTGATTGACCCCTGTTCGATGTCCTTGCCCGTAATGGTGGCGATGGCGCCTGTAAGGTCTTTCTTGTTGGCGGTGCCATAGCCCACTACGACCACCTCGCTCAGTTGCTCGGCATTAGGCACCAGCTGAATGTCGATTACCGATTGGCTGCGCACCGTAATTTCCTGCTGGACATAACCAATAAAAGAGAATACGAGCAACTGGTTTTCAGCCACATTATTCAACTGATATTTCCCGTCTCCATCGGAAGTGGTACCCACCGAAGTGCCTTTCACGACGATATTGACACCCGTCAGCGGCTGGCCCTTTTCATCTGTAATTCTGCCTTTTACCGCCTTGTCGACGAGCCTTGTGTGGCGCAGTTCGGGCCGGAGCCTGGTCCTGCCGACAGCCAATGTACTGATCAGGAGGAAGACTGCGATCCAGCGGGGTGCCGCCCAGCGGGATGCCGCCCAGCGGG
>CAMLNK010000096.1 GCA_946481035.1 uncultured Dyadobacter sp.
TTTATGGCCAATATTCTGGAAGATTGATGCTGAAAGCTTATTACAATATCGACGCCATCGAGGCGGGGCTGGACGAAGTGGGGAGAGGCTGCCTGGCTGGTCCGGTTGTGGCCGCAGCGGTGATTTTGCCGCGTGATTATAAGCATTCATTTCTCAACGATTCCAAGCAGCTTACCAAAGCGCAGCGTTTGGAACTGGAAAA
The DNA here is from genome assembly GCA_946481035.1 of uncultured Dyadobacter sp. The sequence goes on from CAMLNK010000096.1 coordinate 203, forward strand.
GGAAATCATCCGCGAATCGGTTTCCTGGGCAGTAGCTGAGGTAGATAATGTTGAAATTGACAAAATCAATATTCTGAAAGCCAGTTTCCTGGCCATGCACCGGGCAGTAGATAAGCTGCGGGTGCGCCCCGAGCATTTGCTGGTGGATGGTAACCGCTTCACGCCCTATCCGATGATCCCGCATACCTGCATTATCAAAGGCGACGCGCATTATCTTTCGATTGCGGCAGCTTCGGTTTTGGCCAAAAATTACAGGGATGAGCTCATGAGCAACCTTTCCCGGCAGTTCCCGCATTATGGCTGGGAGCAAAATGTAGGTTACCCGACCATTCATCACCGCAAAGCGATTGTGCTCCACGGCCCGTGTTCCTATCACCGGATGACGTTCAAATTGATCAAAGAAGAAGGCGATCAGTCGGTGGAGGAAACCGAAGATTTAGGCTTCTTGTAGAGCGGCACGGTGCTGCAAGGCTCGCCGAACATGAGACTTTGCACAACGGGTTTCAGCAATTTGCTGACTGCTACATAAGCAGAAACCGGTACATTCACCTTGCTGCAACCTTTTACCACCACGCGTTTTCCTGCAAATTCATCTGGATTCAGTTTACCAATCGCGTCGGCGAAGAGTTTGTCTTCCAATGCATTCAAATCACCGAAAACAAATGCATTCGCGTAGGGTTCGAGCTGCACGGCCAGGAGCATGTATGCCCAGGTAGGTACAATGGCGTCTTCCGAGCAGATAATTGCCACATTTTTGCCCTGGTACTGTGCCCAGTCGTGGCTTTTGAGAAAGTCGCGGAAATCCTTTTCGCGCAGGATCATGCCCTGCCAGAGGTTGTCCTTGATATCGTAAACAATGCGTTCGCCGGGATGGTAAAGCTCTTCAAGGTCCAGTGAGACGATGCCGCTGGTGGCAACCCGGTTTACTATTTCGTCAGTTTCCATTCTAAAAAATCCATTTACAAAAAGGCTAACAACAAAATGCCGTCGATTGTTTGGCAAAACCTCTAAAATCCGCCGGTTACTGCACGAGCGTGCTGGCCTTTCGTGGTGCGGGCGACATGAAATCTTTTAGGTAATAGGGTTCAAAAGCCGCTACATCCTCGAATTGGCCGTTTTGGAATGCAATGCTACCGAGCTGCCCGACGGTCCGTGCAGATGGCTTAATATCGATTGCGGGGAAAACCGCATTGGAATGCTTTTCCAAAATCGGCTTGCATTTAGCGGCGCCATCGCCGAAAAACACTGCTTTCTGATCTGCCAGCAGGTCTTCAAATGAATTTTCATTCATAATTACGGCCTGCGTTTCCTGCACAAATGCATTGTTGTCGTCCAATACCGCCGCGTAGACTTCCATACGCCGCGCGTCGATCATCGGGCAGAACAAATGTCCCGGAAAGAATGGTGCAAGCTGCAAAGCCATTGCCTGTAAGGTATTAATGGCAATCAGCGGCTTATCGAGCGCGTAGCACAAGCCCTTGGCCGTGGATACGCCCACGCGCAGGCCCGTATACGAGCCCGGGCCTTTCGCGACCACGATCGCGTCGATGTCCGAAAGTTCGAAACCCGCGTGCGTAACGCTCTCGCGCATGAGCGTGGTGAGCATGGCGGACGAGGATTTGTCGGTAAAAAGATCGTAGGCAGCCAGCAAGCCGGTATCGTTGTGAACGGCTACGGAACATCCGCGGATCGAGGTGTCGATACTGAGTAAGAGCATATAAAAACAAAAAGCCCGCCGCGAGCGACGGGCCGGATGGTATTATTTCTTTTTCAAAATCTGGCTGTAACGGGCCGGGTCTTTGAAGAGCGCCAGCGCAGCTTTCACTTCCGGATCTTCGTTGAATGAAGCCTCCCGCATGCCTTTTTCCAGGTAGTAATGCTTGATAATCTCCTCTTCCAGAATTTGCTTGATCTCCGGTTTGAAGATTTGCAGATCGTTGTCTTTGCTGTGTGAAAGTTTTGATTTCAATGCTTTCAGTTGATCTTCAATCACTTCCAATGACTTTTCCTTTTTAGCAGACGCTTCCAGGTCGTTCAGGTCGCGCTCCACCTGCGTGGTGTAGTCATATTCCTTGTCGCCCAGCCATTTGGTGAATGCCGCATAATCGGCATCGGTCAAATGGAATTCCTTGGCGGGTTTGATGGTCGGGTGTTCGAAATGGTATTTCACCGCATAGTCGAAAAACAGCCGGTTGCGGCCCAGGGAAACAGCCAGCGGTGAGAAGTTTTCCTTTTCGGTAATAATATCAGGCAAAATACCGCCGCCGTCGAATACGACACGGCCATTTTTCGTCTTGAACTCCGTCATGAGCGAATCGGGGATCTTGCCCACGCTGCCGTCGTCGTTGCGGTGGCTGTGATCGATCGCCTGGATACACCGGCCGCTTGGAATGTAGTATTTGGCGGTGGTGATCTTCATTTTGGTATTGAACGAAAGGTCGCGCGTGGTTTGCACGAGGCCTTTTCCGTAAGTCCGCTGGCCGATCAGCACGCCGCGGTCATAATCCTGAATTACGCCTGAAACGATTTCAGCCGCGGAGGCACTGCGGTTGTTGGTCAAAACCACCACCGGTATTTCAGTATCGAGTGCAGGATTGTAAGCGGTATAAGTTTTGTTCCATTCGCTCACTTTTCCTTTGGTCGAAACCACCTCCTCGCCTTTTGGAATAAATATATTCGAGATTTCGATAGCCATATTCAGCAAGCCGCCCGGATTATCCCGCAAGTCGAGCACGACCGATTTCATCCCTTTTCCTTTCAGCTCCTGGAATGCATTGCGCACTTCGCGGGAAGCGGTTGCTGTAAAGTCTTTCAAATCAATATAACCCACCTCCTCGTTCAGCATGCCGTAGTAAGGCACATTGGTAACCTTCACAATATCACGGTTCAATGTGATTTCGAGCGGTTTGGTAATGCCGTAGCGCTTCACGGTGAGTTTGACGGCCGTTTGGGTCTGGCCTTTGAGCAATTTGCCGGTGTCGAAATCTTCACGGGTCGAAAGGTCGATGCCGTTGATTTTGGTGATTTCGTCGCCCAGTTGCAAGCCCGCTTTTTGTGCCGGGGTATCTTCGTACACCATCATCACGGTATGCTTGCCGTCGGCGGAGTTGACCATCGCACCAATGCCGTTGTACTTGCCGGTCGTCATGGTCATGTAATCCTCGATGTCGTCCTCGGCGTAGTACACCGTGTACGGGTCGAGCGAGCGGAGCATATTGTCGATGCTCGTTTTGATCAGCTGGTTAGGGTTGATTTCATCGACATAATACGCATTCAATTCCTTGAAAAGCGTGGCATAGATGTCCAGATTCCGCGCGATTTCGAAAAGGCGGTCGTCCTGACGGAACGAAACGAATGCCAGCCCGCCTACAACAGGAGCAGCCAGCAAAATGGAACGAAGATACTTTTTCATCTATGTTCAGGAATTGGATTGTTCTTTGAGAAAGGCAGGCGGCAGTTTTTCAAGCTTTTTGAGCGACTGCTTCATGGCCGTTTCAATAACGTCGTACGAGGTTATTTCTTTTGCAAGATACAAAAAAGCAATGTAGGAAGGGCGCGTTTCAGCGGGTAATGCGGCGAGCGCGGATTTGTGCAGCCGGTAAGTTTCACGGCAGCGGCGGCGGATCAGATTGCGGTCAACCGCTTTCTTGAAATTCCTTTTGGAAATGGAGAAGAGTACCTGCGGAAGGGGTTCGGGCGACTGCTGATCGCAGATATACAGCACCCTGAATGGATAAAGGTAGAACGTTTGAACCTCCGGACTGCCTTTTTTGAAAAGCCTGCCTATGATACGGAGGTTACACAGCCGCTCGCTCTTACCAAATGTCTGTTTCAAGTTCTTGTAGAAAAAAATGTCTGATAAGTTTGTGGTTATCAAACTTATCAGACTATGAAAGACTCCGCGTCTCGGACTTTCCGTCTATGACTACCGTCCTCTACTCAAACCTTCAAGCGTAGCTTATTGCTTGTGACGTTTTTCGTCAGAAACAGTCAGTTTCCAACGGCCTTTTTTACGACGGCCAGCAACTACTTTGCGTCCGTTTGCCGTGGACATTCTCTCACGGAATCCGTGCTTGTTTCTCCTCTTGCGATTCGATGGTTGAAAGGTACGTTTCATCTCAGTATCAAATTATTGCGATATAAATCTCTGTCTACCCGTAATTTTGGCTTGCAAAGGTAGATAAAAAAATTAATCAAGTCAAAATTTCTGTATTTTTTTCAGAAGTAGCCTGCTACAAAGGCTATTTGTAGAAAAACTTTTTCTTGAAATACCATTCCGCACAGCCGTTATTGACCTCCACCGACGCCCATGCCGGGTCGGTTTCGTCGTTGACGATCAGGATGGTGTAGGGTACATTTTTCAGTTTCGGGACATATACCTGCGGCTCTTTGGTGTTCAGTACCAACGCGGTGCGTTCATGCATTTCCTTGTTGAAACGTGCGGCCCGTCCGGTAAGGAGGTCCGACCAGGCGGAACGGTAGTTGAAGTTTCCTGCAAAAAGAAAGAAGAAATACAGGCCCGCAACCCACGCTACCGGCGCGCCATGCTCCACGGGTTGCATATAGCCTTTTTTGAGCACCCAGAATGTAAGTACGAAAACATTGTACGTCCAGCCGATGAGCGTCCAGAATGTAATCACGCATTGCCCGCGCAAGTTAGGCGGCTCGGCGATGGACCAGTAGGAGGGGAAATAGGTTACGAAAAGGCAACCCAAAAAAATCAATATCGAAAGCGCGGGATGTACGCCGAAGAACTTGAAATCGTCTTCGCCCTTGCTCCTGAAAAGCTGGCAGGCAATGGGAATCAGTACCAATGTGAGTACACATAATGCCGGTGCCATTTTAGAAAAATTGTGGATTTCCCAGGCCAAACTGTTTTTAATGGAAAACAGGAAGTTGTATTTCAAAGGCGTCGGATAAAGCCCCGATTCGGCTCGTGCCCCGTTACCGGGCGCGGTTACCGACAGTACGCCGAACGCCAGCGCCACCACGCTCAGGATCAGATATTTTACCTGCAATTTGCGGGCAATCACACTCCCGAAAAAGAACCATGCGCCCGACAGCACAACCAGCCACACGAGCGTGTACTCGTTCATACCCACGAGCAGGATTACGCCGAGGGCCAGGACGATGATATTTTGTGTCGAAAGCCGGGAGTAGTTTCTGAACAGATAGGCAAGCAAATAAAGCGTCCCGATGTCGGCAATGGTGTAGTAGTAACCGGTATACCAGTAAAAATAGCCCGAAACGACCGGAAGCTCGGCGACAAGTACGAAAACGAGCAGGAATGCGAGCAGCACCGTTTGCCATTTGGGTAGTTTGCCGGCAGTGATTGCCCGGGCGAATTTCAGGGATGCGTGTACGTAGAAAAGAATGATCACCACCGGTGCCAGCTTGTAGCCCAGGTAGGAGTTGTAAGCAAGTGGCTGCGTGGCCGAAATGAGTGTGCCAATGTACCGGCCCGACCAGGTTTTCCAGTAATGTACCTGGTACCCCCAATAGCCCATGTCTTTAACGGCTAACGTGTGGCAGTAATCGTCGGTGGTGGGAAATACGAAAAAGGAGACCGCTACAAATGGAAAAAGAATGACAAAAAATGCCAGAATGAGCAGTTTTAACTTGTTGTCGGGATTTTTGAGCCAGGAGAAATAATGTGTCATATGTTGTTACTCTTGTGAAAGAAGTATTCAAACATAAGACATTTATTTTAAACGGGCGTGTTGAAATGCCCATCTGTGAGGATGCGGTAGGGAAAACCGGGGTGAGCCGGAAATGGCGCCGGCCTAGGCCGACATCAGGTTATAGGCTGAATAGTTTTTGGTAAAAGATTCACGTACATCCTCGATCTGATGTGTCAGAAGCCAGGTTCTGAAACGGATGGCGTCCTCAGCTTCATGATGAACGATGCTTCCTCCCGAGAGCAGAAGCGTAAATGTTTTATGAGTTTGCAGGAAGCGGCGGATTTGCGCTGCACTATGGTCGAAGCCGGAGAAATAAGGGTTTGTCATAATCATATTTGCTATGCATCATGAATAAATCAACGGCAAGATACAAAATTGTAGGTGTAGTTGTAGGAAAATGTAGAATAAATTTAATTTTTATTCTAATTTTTTCAAAGATATGACAAAAACTGTAAAATAATATGTCACCGATGACAAATAATATTTTGCAAAAGGTTTCGACAGTAGCGGGTAAATGGCTTGATACTGACAATAATACGGCTCAGGCGGCGGAAATGCTATTGTAACCGCCCGTCGGATTTCTGTGTGTCGAATACGAGATGAAATTCGCTGCCATTGTGGTTGTCGACAAAAACAGACAGGTCGATCAGGCGTGCTACTTCTTTGACGATTACCAGGCCGAAACCCTTCGGGGAAGCATTGCCATAGGATTCCGAATGCGCTGAGGCCGGGTTGTTGAACCACTCTCGGATCTCCGCATCGACGCCTTTACCCGTGTCGGCTATGACGAGGTGTATGGCATGGCCGCTGGTTTTCGAAAAAATGCGGATCTGGCCGTTGCGGGCATATTTGCTCGCATTGTCGATGAGGTTGTGGATCACCACCGACAAGAGCTCCGGATTGGAGCGAACAGTAAGGCCCGGGGGCACTTCATCAGACACTTCGTTCCGGTAAAGCAGGAATACCTTTTCAAACAATATCAGTTTCTGGGCGATCAGCTCCGAAAGATCTACCTCCGACATTTCCACTTTACTGTGATAGAGCGTCGTCCGCACATAGCTGAGCAGGTTGTCGAGGAAATTGGTCATTTGCACGAGGCTTTGTTCCAGCGCATTGCCTACCTGGTCCAGCATTTCGCGCTGGCCCATTTCGTTGAGCTTCGGAATCTGCCGCGACGCCTGCGTCACATATTTGAGCGGCGCGCGCACGTCGTGCGTAATGGAGGCGATCAGGTGCGCCTGAATGTTCAATTGCCGGCTCAGCTCGTTCTGGGATGCTTTCAAGGCGGAGGTACGCTCGGTCACGGCGCGTTCGAGGTACTCATTTTGCCGCAGGATTGTACCCGTGCGCCATTTGGAAAAGGCGAAAGTGCCTAGCAGCAGGACTCCCAGGAGTACTATCCGGAACCACCAGGTTTCATACCATTTCGGGGCAATGATCAGAACCAGCCGCTTGGTGGTATAATTGCCCGGCCCGAACCCATTCGGTTTCCTTATTGATATAGCATACCTCCCGCTGCTGAGGCCGTTGAAAACGACGTCTCCGGTCTCGGCGACCGGCAGCCACGAACCGGTTTGATGGCTGCTCGATAACTGATAGTCGATCTGTGCATTGTCAGGAGTCCCGAAATAGGGCGTTGATACCGAAAATTTAACAAACTCAAAATCCCCGTCGAGCCTGAGCGTATCCGAATAATCGAGCCGTTTTCCGTTGTACTCTACCCGGTCGATAAGCAATGTCTTGTTGGGCAGTTCGGGCCGGGTGGCGGAAGGGTTGAAGTACACCAGCCCGTTAATGGAGGGGAGCGAAAGCAAACCGTTGGGCAAGGTAAGCGAGCAGGGGACGCATCCACCATTGAACTCATTGGTGAGGAAGCCGTTTTTGTAATCATAATACATATAATACGGACTCCGCGAAGTGTGCCGCGAATAGGCGCGCAGGTCATCGATGCTGACCTGGAACAAACCTTTGTTGGTGGGAACCCAGAAAAAGCCGTTTTTATCCTCGGTAATACAATGGGCCGATGCCAAATGCTTTTTTCGGTCAAGCGGGAAGATGGTAATGCGATTGTTTTTGAGCAGAAAAAGACCTTTTTCCCAGATTGTGCCCCAGATTTCGGTCGAGTCGGCCACTTTTCTGATCATGAGCGAGCGAATGTAGCGGCCGTCGAAGTTTTCGATCTTTTCGGCGCGGTACCCCGGAATGGAAAGGCGGAACAGGCCACTGTGTGTTCCGACCCAGAAAATTTTTTCGCCGGAACCCGGCTTTGCTTCCTGCTGGATGTACGAGATCGGGGAAGTAAGCCCGGCGATCCGGATCGTGGTCCATTTGAATGTCCGGATATCAAATTTCCGTAATTCTCCGTGGCGGAAGCCCGACCAGAGGTTCCCATCCAGGTCAAGGTAGGACATAGAGACTTCCTTACCAACATGCCATTTTCCCAGGTTTCTCGTCCCGTCCCGATCGAACAGGTAGCGCATTCCGCGCGAGTTGGTCCATAAATAGCCGTTTTTCGTCAGGAACAGACCCAGGCTGTTAATTTTTTGGATGGACGGAAGCTTCACGGCAGCTTTTGAGAAAATATCGAACGTGCCGAAACTGGTGAAGACATAACGGTCCTTGTAGACGCTCTGTTCGTGAAAAGAAAAGCCCTCGCTGCCCTTAAAAGTGGCAAAATGCTTTTTTGTAAATACGAATAACCCTTTGGTGTGGCTCCCGAGCAGTAGTAGTCCGGTGTTTTTGTCGTAAAAGGAACTGATGATATTTTGCTCGCCGGTATTGAAGCCTTCGATCAGTAGCCGTGTGGTGAAAACGTCTTTTCCCGGTACGGATACTTCGTAGATTTTACCTCCGAAAGCGATCAGGGGTGTTTGTGCAAAGGTATTCCAAAGGATTTCAATGCCTGGATAATGCATTGCATTTCCGCCGGCCGTTGCGATATCCCCCGTAAAGGTAATGGGGTGTGCACCTGCTTTGTCGATGCGTGAAATGCTTCCTTGTGATCGGTTCAACAGGTACAGCTCCTCTCCGACGGTAAAGTAATCGAGTACCATTTGAGAAGAATTTCGAATCCTGTATAGCTGTTTTCCACTATTAAAATAGGCCACTTCACTCGTG
>CAMLNK010000097.1 GCA_946481035.1 uncultured Dyadobacter sp.
GAATAAAAAAAGAAAAGCCCTACTTTCATAGGGCTTTTCAAGATTTTCGACTTGTACGTCTGATTACTTCTTAGTAGTATCAGCAGCAGTAGTGTCAGCAGCAGCAGCAGTTGTATCAACAGCAGTTGTGTCAACAGCAGGAGTTTCAACAGTTACAGCAGTAGTATCAGCTGATTCGTCAGCAGGTTTGCTAGTACAAGCAGCGAAAGCTACCATCCCGGCAACAAACGCAAATGCAAAGAATTTTTTCATTTCTTGGGTGTAATTAAGGTTCGATGCAAAGGTAATATGATCGAATTGAATATTCCTAAATTTTGAGTTTGTATTTTTCCAAGAACTTAAAATTTCCTTAGAAAATTCTTAATTCGCTTTAATTTGTCCTATTAAATCCCCCTATCGTCCCCCTAAACACTCTGCAACTTTTCGTTGTAAGCCCGCACGCAGGCAGCCACTTCGGGTAACAATTCCTGGTTGGCTTCGATACCGTTGCCTACCACGATCACATCCGCGCCCGCGTTCAGGGCTGCATCCGCTTTTTCGTAGGAATCGATTCCGCCGCCGACGATGATCGGTGTGTCCACGGCTGCACGTACCGCTGCAATGGTTTCGCCCGGCACCGGGAACAGCGCGCCGCTGCCGGCATCGAGGAAAATATTTTGCAGGCCCAGGTATTCCCCCGCAAGCGCAGTGCAGGCTGCAATGCCCGGCTTGTCGCGCGGGAGCGGCGTAGTATTACTAATGTAGGATACGGTGGTAAGCTTGCCGCTTTCGATGAGCATGTAGCCCGTAGGCAGCACTTCGAGGCCGCTTCTTTTCAGTAACGGTGCCGCGATAACGTGCTGGCCGATCAGCAATTCGGGATTGCGGCCGGAAATCAGCGAAAGCAGTAAGATCGCATCGGCGGTAGGTTCAATATGCAGGCTGCTGCCGGGGAAAAGTATTGCAGGAATGCTGGTATATTCGTGAATGGCGGTGATCAGCTTGTCGATGGCGTAGTTGGTGATGAGGCTTCCGCCAACGAAGAAAAAGTCAACGCCGTGCCCTGCCGCGTATTCGAGGAATTTCGGGAATGTGGAAAGGTTAATTTTATCCGGATCAAGGAGAACAGCAAACGATTTCCTTTTTTCGGCTTTACGTTCGGAAAGGAGGTCTGCGATTTGATGTTTCGCTGCTTTCATTCGGTTTTACGTTCGTCTTCAATAAAATGTTTCAGCTTCTGGCGCGCCCACCCCACAGCCAATGTCCAGGCTAAACTTTGAACGGCTTGTCCGACCGCAGACTGGGTTTTGATTTTGGTGACTTTCTTTTCGACAGGTTCAACCGGCTCTACCAAAATTTCCTTTTTCTTTTTCCCCTTCGGCAGCAATGCATTCATGACTACGAAAGTCGTTGCCATGACCCCGCCGATCACCAGCGCCTGCTTGCCATAAGCAGTGGCCTCTTTTTTAAGCCCGCTCCATTGGGTTTCCAGCTTGTCGCGGTACAGATCTGCATCCTGCAACAGCTCTTCTTTGTCCTTATCCGTATCCGACGAAAACGGTTTGGTGATTTTTACCGAAGAATCTATTGAAGAACTCATTTCATATCTGTTTAAATAGTGTCTGAGAATTTTTCAAAAGGAATCCAAAAATAGCAATTCAGAGAAACTTATTGCCAAATAAAGCTGCCAAAAAGCATTATTCCTCCTTCGCGCTGACAAAACGAACGATTATTTTCCGGATCAGCGTGATCCAGGTTTCCTTCCAGATGATGGTAATGGCTAGTTTGAGAATAAAAACACCGAGCAGTATGACGAAGCCCAGATAGTCGCTGTGCAGCCACTCGTTCAGGAATGTCCCGAGCAATATGACGAGCAAAATCAGGATCGTAAGGCCAATGCATAGCAGTATGGCGGCATATATCCCCATCACAACGGCCCGCTCGATCTTGTCACGGGTCTCAATTTTAAATAGATCGATCCTGGTTTCGAAATATTTAAAAAGGGTGTCCTTGATTTCTTCCAGTTGACTCAGCATAGCGGTAAATTCAAATCATGTGAAATGTTTTAAGGCCTGAACAACAGACTTTTTTCACATTAATCCAAAAACATACCAAGGATTGCGGATACGACTGAAACGATCAACCCGAAGAACAATGCGGAAATGAAACCATCTACCCGGAAACCGTCTACGAGCGAGGCGGCAAGGTAAATAATGAAAACGTTGACCACGAAATAGAACAACCCCAGCGTCAGGATCGTAATGGGTAATGCGAGGATTTGCAGGATCGGTTTCAGGAATGTGTTCAGGATACCCAACACAATGGCTACGATGATAGCCGTACCCGTACTCGCAACCACAACCCCGGGAACCAAATTAGCGGCGACGATGATCGCCAAAGTACTGATTACAAGACGCAGGAGTAGTTTCATACGGTTCTGGTTTTTATTGGTGACGGCTACGAAGTACGTCAATTACCTCATCTAAGTCAATGTTTTTTTGTTCCAGCAAAACGAGCAGGTGGAACAGCAAATCCGACACCTCGTTCTTGAAAAGATCGTCGTCATTATCCTTCGACTCAATGACAACTTCCACCGCCTCTTCCCCTACTTTCTGCGCGATTTTGTTGATCCCTTTTTTGAAAAGACTGGCCGTATAAGATGAATCCGACGGGTTCAGTTTTCGTTCGCGGATCACATTTTTTTGCAGGTAATTCAGGAATGCAGCCTCGCCTGTACGTGTGTCAGCAATTTCCGGCTGGCTATTTTTTTCCCCAAAACAAGTATCCGCACCCGTGTGGCAAACGGGGCCGGCTGGGGTAGCTTTAATGAGCAGCGTATCGCCATCGCAGTCAGCTGCAATTTCGTTTACAAACAGAAAGTTGCCCGACGTTTCCCCCTTCGTCCACAGGCGCTGCTTGCTCCGGCTGAAAAAAGTAACGGTTCCCTGCTGCCGGGTAACGTCCAGCGCTTCGGCATTCATGTAGCCGAGCATCAGCACTTTACCGGTTTTTACGTCCTGAATAACAGCTGGCACCAGGCCGTCGGCCGATTTATTAAAGTCAATGGATGAAAACGTCTCGCTCATTTTTGATTGTTAATTAAAACATCCCGATTTGTCCGCAGCTTAGGGCTTGGCGACCAGCCGGTTCTGTATATTTTGATAAACCTTCGCGCTGTTACCGGGTCATCCGGATCGGCAGGTCTTTATTTTTAAGGTATTCTTTCAAATCCGGGATATCGATTTCCCGGAAGTGGAAAATGCTTGCCGCCAATCCGGCATCGGCTTTTCCTTCCGTGAAAACATCGAAAAAGTGCTCCATATTGCCCGCACCGCCGGAAGCGATCACGGGAATATTCGCATTGCCCGAAATCGTCGAGGTCAGTTCCAATGCGAAACCGTTCTTCGTACCGTCGGTATCCATCGAGGTGAGCAGGATCTCGCCTGCACCGCGCTCTTCCACTTCCTTCGCCCAGGGTATCGAACGGATTTCCGTCGCCTTCCTGCCCCCGTGCGTGTGCACGATGTGCTCAAAGCCGTTTTCCGTTTCAATGTAGCGCGTATCAATCGCCACTACAATGCATTGGCTACCGAATTCGAGCGACAGCTCATTGATCAGGTCCGGGTTGCGCACCGCCGCCGAGTTGATCGACACCTTGTCCGCGCCCGCATGCAGGAGCGCCGACACGTCCGCAATCGAGGAAATGCCTCCGCCAACTGTAAAAGGGATGTTAATGGTCTGCGCTACTCTGCGGACGAGGTCGATAAATGTCGAACGGCCGTCGACAGTAGCCGTAATATCCAGGTACACCAGCTCGTCGGCGCCCTGCGCGGCGTACATTGCGCCTAGCTCCACAGCGTCCCCGGCATCGCGCAGGTTCACAAAATTGACCCCTTTGACCGTCCGGCCGTCTTTTACATCCAGACAGGGAATGATTCGTTTTGTAAGCATATTTTAAACTGAAAAACGCTGTAAATCGGCCAGGCTGATCCGGTTTTCGTAAATCGCTTTACCGATGATCACGCCGTAGATATTCATTTCCGCCAGTTTTTCCACATCCTCGATACCCGCAATACCACCGCTGGCGATGATATTCAGGTCGGGACATTTGTCTTGGAGGTTTTTGTATAAATCAAAAGAAGGACCTTGGAGCAGGCCGTCTTTGGCTACGTCGGTACTAATGGTGTATTTCACACCTTTTGCCACATACTCTTCCACAAAATCATACACCCAAATGCTGGTACCCTCTTCCCAGCCGCTTACCGCGATCTTCTCATTTTTGGCATCCGCACCGAGAATGATTTTATCACCGCCGTAAGTTTTGAGCCAATGCTCGAACAAATCGGGCTGCTTCACGGCAATGCTGCCGCCGGTAACCTGCTTTGCGCCGCTATCGAATGCGATTTTCAGGTCATCATCCGATTGTACCCCTCCTCCGAAATCGACATGCAGCGAAGTTTTGGAAGCAATGGTTTCCAATACCTTCCAATTGACGACCTTTTTGGCCTTCGCACCGTCAAGGTCCACCAAATGCAGCCTTTTCAGCCCTGCGTCTTCGAATTGCAGCGCTACTTCCAGCGGGTTTTCATTATAAATCTTTTTCTGACCATAATCGCCCTGCGTGAGGCGTACGCATTTGCCTTCAATCAGGTCGATAGCGGGGATAATCTGGATCATGGGTTCGGGGCAGGCGGTTATCAGAGTTTGAGAAAATTTTCGAGGATTTGCTGGCCGGCGTTCCCGCTGATCTCGCAGTGAAACTGGGCCGCGTAGAAATTATCCTTATGCAGCATCGCGCTGAATGGCAATGCATAATCGCAACTGGCGACAGTGTAATCGCAGATCGGTGCCGCATAGCTGTGTACGAAATAAACGTACGCATTGTCGGGCAGGCCCGCGGTCAGCGGCGACTGGTAGCCGGAGATATTGTTCCAGCCCATATGCGGCACTTTCAGGCCTGCATTTGCCGGGAAACGCTTCACATCCACATCGAAAATGCCCATGCATTCGGTATTGTTCTCCTCCGAAAAGCGGCACATGAGCTGCATGCCCACGCAGGTTCCGAACACGGGTTGTTTCAGGGAAGGGATCACCTTGTCGAGGCCCACATTGCGGAGGTAGCTCATGGTGGTGCTGGCTTCGCCTACGCCGGGGAAAATCACCTTGTCGGCGGACCGGATCTCGGCTTCATCGTCGGTGTAGAGGTAGCTCGCGCCAATGCGGTCGAGCGCGTACATGACCGACTGCACGTTGCCTGCATTGTATTTGATAATGACGGTTTTCATATCAATATGTGCTTGAAATCGACAACAAAAAAGCCCGATCTTAACAATCGGGCTTCTGGGATACTATGTATTCAACCTTATTACAACACTACTTGCAAAAACACATCACCCTAGACGTCCGAAAGCCACAGGCCATGATGCAAATGATATGTTTCAGCTGTTAACATGCCACAAATGTAAGCAAAAATTACAATAAGCGGCTAACAAACGGCGTAAATATTACATTAAAATTTGCTTAGAGAAAACTTCGTACCTTGCGGTTAACAAATGGCCCTGAACCATGACAAAAGCAATCATTCTGCCACTATTTTTCCTGCTTATTACCTTGATTACCATTGATTCCCAGGCACAAACCAAAGAACTTGCCGACCGTCTTTTTAAAGTACACGAAACCTACCGCGAACAAGCACTTACCCAGCGCCGTTTCAAGCAAAAAGACATCCTTCCGCTAATTTCCAAACGGCAGGGCAATGCAATGTACCAGATCGAGAAAGTGGGAGAATCCTTTGAAGGAAGGGCTATTCAGATGATCAAAATCGGGAACGGCAAGAAGAAGGTGCTGCTGTGGACGCAAATGCACGGCGACGAGCCGACCGCTACCATGGCGAGCTTCGACATCTTCAATTTCCTCGAAGGCAAAAACGACGGTTTCGACGACCTCCGTAAGAAATTGCTGGATAATACTACCCTGTATTTCGTACCCATGCTGAACCCCGACGGTGCAGAACGCTACCAGCGCCGGACCATGCAGGGCATTGATATGAACCGCGACGCCGCCGCACGCCAGACGCCCGAGGCACAAATCCTGAAAGGCCTCGTAGACCGCCTGAAACCCGACTACGGCTTCAACCTTCACGACCAAAGCCCGCGCTACTCGGCAGGCCGCAGTCCGAAAGTGGCGACGATTTCGTTCCTGGCGACTTCCTATGATTATGACCTGTCGATCAACGATGTGCGCGAGCGTTCGATGCAGCTGATCGTGGGGATGAACAAGATCCTTCAAAAGTACATTCCGGGCCAGGTAGCACGCTATGCCGACGATCACGAGCCGCGCGGATTCGGGGATAATGTGCAGAAATGGGGTACTACATTGGTATTGATCGAATCGGGAGGCTATGTGGGCGATCCCGAGAAGCAATATATCCGTCAGCTTAATTTTATGGCCATCTTGTCGGCACTCGATAAGATTTCGGACAACTCCCTTACCAAAGAGAACCGGGAGGAATATTACAACATCCCCGAAAACGGCCGCTGGGTGTACGACCTCGTGGTACGTAATGCGACCGTCCGGCAATCGGGCAAGTCGTTCACCGCCGACCTGGGTATCAACCGCACGGAAGTCAACTATGCCAATGCCTCCAAGTTCTTTTATTACAGCAAAATCGAAGACTTCGGCGACCTTCATCCGCAGTATGGCAGCCAGGAAGTTGACGCAACGGGGCTTACCATCGAAAAAGGAAAGGTTTACCCCACTGCATTTAAGAATGTGAGCGAAATCAGCAAACTCAATGCATTGAACCTTCTCCGGGAAGGCTACACCTACGTACGCCTCGCGCCCGACGCCAGCACGCGTGCGCTAGGCCTGTATTTCACCACCACACCCCTGCATATCCTGCGAAGCGGCCAAACGGCACCTTCGGGCACACCGGGCCTGGGCGCCACCGCTACCTTCATTCTGAAAAAGGCCGGGAAGGTGAAATATGCCGTCATCAACGGTTTCGTGCATGATTTGGACGACTTCAATGCCGAAAAAGGACAAGGAATTGTGGAATAAGTGGCTGATTTCAGGGAAAATACAATTATCAGAATTTGGGAAGGCCGGGAGCAGATGCTTCCGGTCTTTTTCTTATAAGGCCTTAGTAAAACCGACTAGCCCTATGTAGCATTTTCACCACATTGTTGGTTTACACTACCGAAAGAAATATCTTCGGGTTTATCTATCTTTGTCTTGACAATTAAATTGTCGGACGTAACATTTTCCTAACCCTAGTTTAATGTCCGAGTTCCAGGCTTACCTTCAATTAGGATTCAACCATATCACTGACTCCAACGGCTATGATCATATTCTCTTCATCATGGCCATATGCTCGGTCTACACGCTGGTAGACTGGAAAAAAGTAATCGTGCTGGTAACCGCATTTACCCTGGGGCACTCCATTACGCTGGCATTATCCACATTGGGTTATGTCAATGTCAACCCGGATGTGATCGAGCTGTTGATTCCCGTTACCATTCTCATCACCGCTTTTCTCAATTTTTTTTACAGAATCCCAAAGAATACCTATGCGCCCAAAGAGAAGGTGCCGGCATTCAGATACCCGCTCGCATTAGGCTTCGGATTGATCCACGGGCTGGGTTTTTCGAACTACCTGAGGGCATTGCTGGGCAAGGAAGCGGACATTTTCAACCCGTTGCTAGGCTTCAATATCGGGCTTGAACTGGGGCAACTCATTATCGTCTTTATTATATTAGTCATCGCGTTCGCGATGATCGAGCTTTTGAAGGTTCAGAAATTAAGCTGGATACAGATATTATCCGGTATTATTTTTGGAATGGCGCTGTCGCTGATCCTGAATAACGAACTTTTCCGCACACTCGCAGGCATGCCTGTGAACTCATGACAACCAAACTATCTATGACCAACCAATTATGAAAAAAACGCTGCTCCCGTTACTAATGCTGCTCGTTTCGCTGTGCACCATGGCACAGCAGCTCCCCACTTCCCCCAATTACCAGGCCAACGACCGTTTTGAGCAACTGGGCACCACCCTGCCCACACCCAACACCTACCGGACGGCTTCCGGAGCACCGGGTAAGGAGTATTGGCAACAACGGGCCGATTACGACATTAAAGCCGAGCTCGACGACGACAACCGCCGCATTATCGGTACCGAAACCATTACCTTTTACAATCAGTCCCCGGATGACCTGAAATACATCTGGATGCAGCTCGACCAGAACCTTTTCAAAAATGACGGCATTGCCGCTCGTTCGCGCACAGGCACGGTCAACCAGAAAGGAATGAACGTCGACCAGTTGCAGGAAATGAACAGCGCACGTGGTGCTACACTGGACCCGAAAATCAAATACGGCTACAATATCACCGCGGTGAAGGATAAGGCCGGCAAAGCATTGCCTTTCACCATCAACGGAACGATGATGCGCATCGACCTTCCAGCTGTGATGAAACCCGGTACTCCATTCGTATTCAGTGTGGATTGGAACTACAATATCACCGAATACTACGGCCGTAGCGGCTACGAGTTTTTCCCGAAAGACGGTAATGCCAATTACTTCATCGCGCACTGGTTCCCGCGCATGGCCCCGTACGACGACGTGAATGGCTGGAACCACAAGCAGTTCCTCGGCCAGGGCGAGTTTGCGTTGATTTTTGGTAATTATAAAGTAGCCATCACCGTCCCTGCCGACCACGTGGTAGCGGCCAGCGGCGAATGCCAGAACTACGCACAGGTACTTACTGCCACTCAAAAACAGCGCCTCAAACAAGCTGAAACTTCCAAAACACCGGTGATGATCGTGACGCAGGCGGAAGCAGAAAAAGCTGAAAAACGCGAAAACAAGAACCCGGGCAAGAAAACGTGGATCTACAAAGCGGATAATGTACGTGACTTCGCATTCGCGAGCAGCCGGAAATTCATCTGGGACGCCATGCAGAGCGATGTTTACAAAAGCGGCCGCAAAATCTGGTGTATGTCGGTTTATCCCAAAGAAG
>CAMLNK010000098.1 GCA_946481035.1 uncultured Dyadobacter sp.
GGCTTCAATGCGGTGCTTGCTGTCCATTACCGCATCAAACTCCCCGTTATTCAGGTAAGAAGCCTGCGAATCGATCAGGCTGACGATCATTTGCAGATTATTTTTCACACGATGGTGCACTTCGCGTATCAGCCACTCTTTTTCCCTGACCAGTTGTTCCAGATAGGCGTTTTTCTGGGCAATGCTGTTGCTGTATTTCTTAACGATTTTCCACCGGCTGAAAATCGAGAACAACAACAGGAAAGAAATCAGGAAGGCGACGATCGTTACGTTTCTTGTTGTGTTGCTTCTGCTGAGCAACTCTCCCTGCGTTGCAATATCTTTTTCCAGCAATTTGATATTCTCTGATTTCAACTTTATTTCCGCATCCTTTTTTTCGAGATCAAACCTTGCGGCGAGCTCTTTCAACTCATCTTTTGACCTGAGAAGATTCAGGGAATCGCTGTACGCTTTATAACTGAGGTGATTGAAAAATGCATTTTTAAATTTCCCTGAAACCGAATCAGTCCGGTAGCTTACATAGTAGTAATCTTTCAGGATCTGCAAATCGGGCGTCTTGTTTTTTAATGTGGAGTATTTGTCCAGATACGCCTGGGCCATTTTGACATTTCCCACCAAAAGATAGTACTCCACCGCATCGCGATACAGGTTCGCATTGAAGGTTATATTTCCTTCTGGTTCATAAGCAAAGCATTTATTCAAGTAGTAATAGGCCTTGGGTGCATTGCGGGATTTTAAAAAGAAAATCCGCAAATCTTCTTCTATCTCCTTTTTAACAAACAATGTCATACTATTTGAATGCTTTTGCAGCAATCTTTCCAGGTAGGAAACCTGGGCATTCATTTTGCCGCCCATTTTAATACTGGTATCGATGATATTTCCCAGTATTTCCACCGTTCCATCATCCCACGCATTTTTGATCGCAAATGACAATGCCTTTTGCAAAAATTCCAATGCAGTTTCAAAACGTTCGAGCCTGGCGTACGTAACGCCGAGCCGGTTATACGTCGTAGCCGCAACAATGGAAGTATCCTGCCTTTCTTCGAGCACCTTCACAGCCAAATGCCCGTAAGTAAGCCCGTTGTTCAGGTCGCCCGACACGGTGTAGATGTGCCCGATCAGGTTGTATACCGATTGCAGCGCTTCATATTTCGACGCTTTGTAAAGCGTAATCGCCTTTCTGAGGCAGGATATGGCCTCTGCCGGCTTGCCTTTCAGCTGATAAAGGTCGCCTAGTTCCAGGTATGCATTCGCCTCGTGAATTTTGTCCCCGGCTACTGCAAACCGGTTTACAGCCGACTTGACGATGCCGATCCGCTGGTCCATTCCCGGTCCGTCCCAGTGATAATAATGGCGCAGTTCCATCAGCGCGGCGCCCTCGCGATCCGGATTGCGGGCCTTTCTGAATAGCCTGATAGCCGCATTTACTTTTTGAATAGCCACGCCTTTATTGCCCGATTCCTTTTCAATATGAGAATCTAAAAGGAAAACATCGCCGCTCACCAGATCCGAATGCAATTCATAATTCAATTTGGCAGCAAGGTGGCAATAATAGCGGGCAAGCAGCAGGTCTTCCTTGATTTCACCGGGTTTCAGCAAATAAAAATAACCTAGTTCAATCAGCCAGTTTGCTTCCTCGGCGGGCGTTTTCGCCTCCGCCAGATTCGTTTTCAGCTCACGCAAACGCGCCACCTGATCGTAACCCTCCGCGCATGCGCTTTGAGCCACAATAGTTAATGCTATTGCCAGAGCATAAATGTATTTCATCAATAGTTAGTTTATTCGTAATCAACTCTTACGAAATTCCGATCTGCCTTTTAATACCCAGTTTCTTCATTTTCGAACCCAATGTAGTAGCAGGAATTGCCAGCACTTTGGCTGCCCCGTTTTCTCCGCTTATCCTTCCCTCACATGCTTTCAGTACGGCGATAATGTGGTCCCGTTCGTTTTCGAAGATGTTTTTGAATGTCGGCTCCGTTGCATTGCCTTCATCTTTGGGTGTACTGCTGGTGGGAAGGGATATCTGGTCGATGGTGTTGCCCCTGGCGAGTAAAACGCTTCTTTCGATCACATTTTCCAGCTCGCGGATGTTGCCGGGCCAGTCGTAGTCCATTAAGGCCTTCAATGCTTTTTCGGATACGCCGGTCACGGCCTTCCCGACTTTGCGGCTGAAATAACTGATGAAATGGTTCACGAGCAGCTCAATATCGTCGCTTCGCTCACGGAGCGACGGCATTACGATCGGAAAAACGTTCAGCCGGTAATAGAGGTCGAGCCGGAATTTCCCCTCCGCAACGGCCCGTTCGAGGTTGCGGTTCGTAGCGGCGATCACCCTGATGTCGATCCTGATCGTTTCGGTCCCTCCCAGCCTTTCGATTTCACGCTGTTGCAGGACGCGCAGCAGTTTCATCTGGATTTCGACGGGCATATCACCGATCTCGTCCAGGAATATTGTACCGCCGTTTGCTTGCTCAAACCGCCCGATGCGCCTTGCAGTTGCGCCGGTGAAAGCCCCTTTTTCATGACCAAACAGCTCGGATTCGATGAGGCTGATCGGCAGGGCCGCGCAATTTACTTTTACAAACGGCTTGTTTCTTCTCGATGAAAGGGAATGGATACTGTCGGCAACCCGCTCCTTTCCCGTGCCGCTTTCGCCGGTTATCAGCACGGATGTGTCCGTGGCAGCTACCTGGTCGATCAGATTGAACACATTCAGGAGCAAGTGACTCTGCCCTATCATACCTTTGAATGAGTTTTCGGCTTCCGGGTTCCTCGCCACGATCCCGACGGACTGGCCCAGCCGTAACCGGGGAAATGATGCAGGTTTTTGAGCTGCCATTTCCTTAACGATGCGTTCGAGCGGCGTCTGGATCCGGTCGCATAGTTCTAGGTCTTTCTCGCTGAATGCGTCGGGCCGCCGGCTGTACAGGGAGATAAACAGGAACTTGCCGTCCATCGAAATACTCGGATACGGGATAATCAGGTTCGACCGCATCCCGAATCTCGTGGCGATCATTTTCCGGATCGAGTTGCCCGATGCGATTTCCCTGAACCGCTCACCGTTGTAAAATTGGGTTTGCGGATCAACGGGAGTGGCTTTCGTTAATACGTCCAGCTCAGCTTTTGTAATATTCCAGACCGTCCGGATACCCTCCGCATCCATTACCTGGTATTCATCGAAACCGGTGCGCAAAAAATGCAGGGCGCTGAGAGGCAAATAGTTCGCACCGATGCAGCCTACCGCGGCATAGTCAAAAGAAATCAGCCTTTGCAGCGCTTTGACGATCCCCATTACCCGTGCCGACCATTCCGTTTCGTGGCGGAGCACCTGCTTTACTTCCTGCTGAAAAGCGGCTTCCTGTTTCAGCTGTGATTCACTGCTGTTTTCGTGCAGGTATTCCGCGATTTCCAGCGAAACCAATAGGTCCTTTTCCCTGAATGGTTTCACAATAAAACCACTCGGCCTGGTCGCTTTGGCCTCTTTGAGTACTTCCTCGCTGGAATTTGCGGACAGGTACAGAAACGGGATGTGTTGCTGGTTCAATACCCTCGCAAGATCGATCCCGGTCTTTTTTCCGGCCAGAAAAATATCGAGAAGTACAATTCCGGGCGGGTCCCGGTCAATCAGGCTCACAGCCTCCTCAAACGTCCTGGCAATGCCGGTCACCTCATACCCGGCCCGTTTCAGCATAATCCTCAGGTGATTTGCTTCAACGAACAGGTCTTCGACGATCAGTATCTTTCGTTTCATGCAGTTGAGTTGGTAAGGAAGAGATTCAGGGCTTTTCGAAGAAAAGAACCACGCAAAACCGTGCCCACTGACATTACAAATGCAAATTATTTCACATCCTACTGATCCTAAGCAATTTATCATTCGGAACGCTTGAACCAGCATTCGGTAGGCAGGCATTTACTCCCGAAATATCGTCAATCCGATCGTCAATTGACGATATTTCGTCAAAACACCGTCAGTCGGGCAATTCCACAAAGAAGGTAGTACCCGTGCCGGTCACAGATTCGAACCAGATCTTTCCACCATGCGCTTCCACAATCTGCTTGCAGATCGACAGCCCGATCCCAAAAGATTGCTCGCCCGCGGTCCCTACCCTTCTGGCGTCGTTGGTAGAAAGAAAAATATGGCCTTTGAGGTCGTCCGGAATACCAATGCCGTGATCCTGTATGCTCAGGAGTGTCAGGTTCGAACGTTTTCTCAGATTCACGTTAATGGCACTTTCCAATGGCGAAAACTTAACGGCGTTGCTCAGCAGATTAGAGAATACGCGCCAGATCTTCTCCCGGTCGACGGGCACAATGGCCTGCTCGTAGTCGTAATGGATCGTCTGCCGCTTTTCCTTTCCCTTATAACTGAGCATATCAATGCACGACTGGACGATTTCTGCCAGGTCTTCTTCGCTTTTGCTGATTTTTTTCCTGCCCGGGTCCGATTGCAATATCTGCCCGATCAGCCCGAACGCCAGTTGTCCCGACTGCTGAATGGCGTTGATGAGCATGGCCTGTTCCTCGGTCGGCGTTTGATCCCAGAAGAGCACATCCGCGCCCGAGATCATCGCGGCGATCGGGTTCCGCAGATCGTGCGCGACGATCCGCAGCATTTTCTCTTTTTCAACCTCCGATTGTTCCAGTGCATTGACGGTGTCTTGAAGAGCGACATTGCTTTTCGTGATCACTTCATTCAGTTTTGTAACGGCACGGAGGTTCGCAGCACTTTTTCGCGCATTTCGCCAGATCAGGTAAATAATCACGGCTAATGCAAACGAAATGAGTACCGAAAACCGGAGGAACAAATCTTCCCGGGCATCTTTTTCCGCTGCCAGTTCCATTTCATGCTCTCGCTGGACCTGCTGCAACAGGTGCCCCACATTGTTCCTGCTTTCTGCATTTCTTTTCAGCTTCGCGGTACGCTCTGCTTCAAGTTTGGCCATCAAAAGTTTACCGGCATCCTTGAAATCTCCGCGCCCGTACAAAATGGACGCCTGCAATGCCTGGTACAAGCTCCCCGCAGACGCATTGTTTGCCGTACCCGGTAAGCGAAGCAATGTATCCAGCTGCGCCTGTGCCTTATCGTATTCATGTACATCAATGTAAATTTGCGCCAATAACTGGCGCGATTCCCGCTCCACGTCAACCGACCAGTCGATCGTCGGGTCGTGCACGAGGCATTTCTTAATCAGCCTTTCGGCGGTACGGTTATCGCCTTTTAAAGCATAAGCCTCCGCGCGGTGCCTTAAAATCACGATGCGCGCAAACTTGATAAAATTTTGCTCCTTCGGAAACCGCGCTGCATTTTGGTCGACGAACCGGCTGGCCTGATTAAAGTAATCGAGCGCCATCCCCGGCTCATTCAGAAGCAGGTACGCAATCCCGATATTTCGCATACTTCCCTGTTTCTCAATAAATTCCAGTTGAAAATTTTCCGGCTCTTTACATTCCGCCAATTCCTTCAATTCCTGTTTCCAGTATTCAATTGCCTGGTCGTAATTCTCCTCCTTGAAAGAAATATTGGCGATCCTGCTGCTGTATCGTGCGCATTCACAGATCTCACCGATCGATGTCAGGAAAGATTTGCCCTTATAATAGTTGCGGTAGGCCTGGTAATATTCCTTTTGTTTCAACAGGTCGTCTCCCTTCAAAAGAAGTGCTTTGGAATAGTCGGCCGGGTTTGCCCTGCGTACGCGCATAGGACCAAACAGCCGGAGCAGGCTGTCGGTATAAGCGAGCGCGGCGTCGTGCATGGTGGAATCCCGATGGCTCAATACCTTCATGAACTTGAAATAAAGGATGCTATCGTGGATGTTCCTGTCTTCGAGCGTGCTCATGAACGAATCCAGGCTGGCCATTGCTCTCTGGCTTCCCATTGTCCGGGAGTTCCGGTCGAGACTGTCGATCCACACTTTCAGCTGCACGTCATGGCCGTTTTTTTCCGTCTTCCGGCACCCGGCAAAGGTTCCGATCACGACCAGACAAATCAGAATAATCCTACATTGAATAGAGGCCGGCACCGGGCCAGGTTGGTTGTTCATCGTTTTCAGATTGATTTCTCTTTTACAATGATACCGGGAGATACAAAATGCAAATGCGTTTTGTACAATTCGCCCTTGTTTTCCATTCATTTCATGGCAAGATCAGGAACGAAAAGTCAGCAAAAATCTACACAATCCGTCTTAAAAAATTGTAGAATAAATTCAGTTGCGGCGCAAAAAATCGTGGTAGCGGGGCCAATGAAAAAAGGGGCATCAAGTACTTTGACGCCCCTTTGTCGTATTACTTATATTCTACACCTGCGAATAGGATGTTGGTACTAAAAAGGTGTTTCTGATTTTGGAAATCGTATTGGCATATTGAGCGTCGCCGATCAGTTTTTTCCAGGCGGGATCGGCTACGAAAGCGGCCCATCCCTTATCGCGCTCCTCCATGCTATTGCACGAGAGCAAATAAGTGAGCCGGGGCATTCTGTCACCGGCAATTACCTCACCGAAGAATACCGGGTTCAGTTTCGCCCCGATGAAAATGGGAAATTCCCCGTCATGGAACATTTTGATTTTTCTTCTCAGCGCGTCTTCATTACCGGCTTCATAGGTCCTTAATTCAAATACCCGCGATGCGCCCGACGGCACAGTGATGGCAGGCCATCCGTCGAAAGCGATCATTAAGGAAGAGGTAAAGCGGTCAAAAAGCGGCTTATCGGCAGGCAGGCCGTTGTATGCGGTGCTGTTTTTAACATAATCCGCATCCGTTTTGAGTTTGGCGTTGATGGAAACATAGCTGTCGAAAGAAGCATAGGGCGTCAGCAAATAAATTTTTGCCGGGTCCGACGGGCGCCATTCCTTGAACACACCCACCGTTTTGACCCCATGTTTATTTAATGCAGGGATGAGCGCCGTCTTGAAATACTCTTCCAGCTGCGCCTGGCTGGCACCGAAACGCATTTCATACTCGCGCCATTCGTATACCTCTTTTTGTGCCTGATATTTCTCATGGGCTGTTGCAGCATTGACAGTGACCGCCGTACCGGCCGTAGCCGCGAGTGAGGATTGGATAAATTTCCTACGTTGCATGTTGATGGATTAGGATGTCAGGTGATTGAATATTCGCTGAATATAACTATTACTGGTTTGTGTACAAAACAGCTTCTTAGCGTAACATTTCAATCACGGGCCTGTACCATCCTCCAATGCAGCGGGCAGAGCTGGTGCCAGACAGCGCTGATACAACTGCCCGGCACCAAATATCCTGTCAGCGGATTCAGTACCTCATTGTGTGCTCAATTTTTTCAATTCCGCCATAATCAACTGCTCATCCCCCAGGTAGAATGCCGCTTTCCGGTAAACGATCTTATTGTTCTGATCTACGATGAGTACAACCGGCAGGTATGAAATGGCCGCCGCATTTTTGAAACCCTGATTAGGGTCCAGGTAATTATCAAAGGTCCATTGATGCTCCTTGATCGTCTTTTGTACATTCGGCCGATCCTGAGCCGGATCGAAATTGATCATAACCACCTTCGTCCGGGTAGCGTTGGCGATCGAATCTTTCAGCAATGCAATAGCGTCCAGGCACAGCAGGGAGCCTTTGGAACCGGCCTCCCATGTCAGGATCAGCAAATTCGCCCCCGGGTGGGCGATGCCGGTCGTGTTGACAATTTTCCCATTCATGTCGGAAATTTCAGCAGAAGGCAGTTCTTGCGAAGCTTCCTGAGCAGTTGCAAAACGACACGCAGAAACTCCTAACAATACGGTAAACAAGACTATACGGTACGATCTCATAGTGAATGCGGTTAGGTACATGATTGCCTCTTGGTATTACCTGCCAATTGTTAGGAAAAATGTGCCACCGCATCACCCGGCATGCTCAATCGGATCACTGCATTATTACGCACTATTCATCGGAAGGCAGCGCCCCTACGCCCCAGTTCGTATTGGGCTCCGGCCCCATTTCCAGCACGAGCGATCCGCCTTTCAGCAGGTCGGAGGCCTTAAACCAGAAGTTTTTCAGCGGCTGACCATTGAGGGTCGCGCTCCGCACGTACACATTCTTGCGGGAGGTGTTTTTAGCCTCGATCGTGAATGCCTTACCCCGTCCGAACTGCTGGCCCAGGTCAATCACCGCCTTTTCGAACATCGGGCTGCCTATTTCGTAAATCGGGTCGACGCGCGTACCGCCGTCGGTTTGGAACAAGCCCAGCGACGCCATCACGAACCAGGCGCTCATTTGCCCCTGATCCTCATCGCCCAGATAGGCATTCGAAACTTCGTGACCATAATACCTGTCGACCACCGAGCGGCTCCATTTCTGGGTCAGCCAGGGCTTTTTAACCCAGTTGAAGAGGAATGCGAAATGCATGGATTGCTGGTTGCCCTGCACGACGGGGTAATCCCAGTACTGGTCGTTCGGGCCATTGTAACGCCATTTTACACTTTCATTGAAACCCCAGTCAAGCCTTTTTACAAACTCGTTTTCACCGATGGCTTTTGCAAGGCCCGGAACATCCTGCGGCACAAAATACGTGAGCTGCCAGGCATTTCCCTCGACATAATGGTGGTTCGCACCGGATTTGAATGGGTCGAAATCAGCCAGCCAATTGCCTTTGGCGTCTTTCATACGGGCAAAACCGGTTTTCGGATCAATCACATTCCTCCACCAGTTCGCCCTTTCACTGAAAGCCTGATAGTCTTCTTTTTTGTGCAATGCTTTGGCAAACTGGGCAACCGAGTAGTCGTCAAAGCTGTATTCAAGTGTGTTCGAAAACCTTCCCTCGTCGTAGGGCACGTATTGGTGTTTCAAATAGGTCAGCAAATCCTCGTTGCCGGCCCGTCCGCCACCCACGGTATCGGCAGGTACGGTTTGCATTTTACGGACGGCCTCGTAAGCCTTCCCGACGTCATAACCGCGGATACCCATTTGGTAAGCGCCGACGATGAGCGGTACTTCGTGCTCAGCCACCATCACCGGAATGTA
>CAMLNK010000099.1 GCA_946481035.1 uncultured Dyadobacter sp.
TTTTTCAGCCGCATCAATTATGCCAACGTCAACGACAACCAGGTGCCGGATGTAGGGGTGGTTTTCAAAAATAATATCAATACCGCACAAACGTCGAAATACCAGTTTGAAGACGGGTCGCTGGCACCGGGAAGGCTTTTTACGAACGGGAACCCGGCCTATTATATCAGCCGGTACGACGCCAAGCGCCGCCGCGACAATTATATGTTCGTGGTAGGAGGTAAATGGGACATCCTACCCGGGCTGACGTTCCGGCCGCAGGTGTCGTTGATCAACCATAATTTCGCACGCCGGAGCTTCCTGAAATCATATCTCGACGGCCCGCTTGTGCTCAACCAGAACCGCGAAGCCACATTCGGTGAAACAAACCTGGTGCAGCGGCAGGCGGATGCGGTGCTCAATTATGTGAAATCCATTGGTAACCTCCACCATTTTGAGGGCACATTAGGCTATTCGTATTTCAAAGCGATGAGCCGCGATGTGACCGCCGTGGGCCGTAATGCGGCGTCCGACCTTATCCCGACCCTGAATGCCTCCGCGACGCCGTGGAGTGTGACCGGTACCGAATCCGAGCAGCTTTTGTACGGTTATTTTGGAAGGATTAATTACAATTTTGACCAAAAATACCTGTTGAGCATCAATGCGCGCTACGATGGTGCTTCCAACCTCGGTGCCGAGTACAAATGGGGCTTTTTCCCGGGTGTGTCGCTGGGCTGGAACCTGCACCGCGAAGGTTTCTGGAAAGCAATGCCGCAGGCGGTCAACAGTCTGAAATTGCGCGGAAGCTATGGCGTGAATGGCAATATCAGCGGCCTTGGCAACTACCAGGCGCAAGGTGCCTACGATGTGGGCAGCCGCTATTACGGCGACGCGGCCATTTATAACTCGGCGCTCGCCAATCCGGCATTGCAATGGGAACGCTCCAAGACGCTCAACTTCGGTTTCGACCTTGGCCTTTTCAATAACCGCATTTCAGGAGTGTTCGATATGTATCGCCGGGTGACGGACAACCTGCTTACCGACCTCGCATTGCCCCGCACGACCGGTTTTACCAGCATTCTCACCAACCTGGGTAGTCTGGAAAACAAGGGTTTGGAGTTTGAACTGAATGCGTCGATTCTATCCCCGCAATCGGAGTTTCAATGGACTACTTCTTTGAATGCGAGTTATGTTAAAATCAAGATCCTGGAACTGCCCGACAACGGCATTGTCAACAACCGTATCGGGGGCGTGAATATCTGGGACCCCGCAACAGGCACCTATGCCTGGAAAGGTGGCTTGCAGCAAGGCGGGCGGATAGGGGATATGTTTGCCTACAAACAGCTGAGCATTTACGCGACCGATGAGCAAGCCGCTGCCGGCCCGAAGGATATGCTCGTGGTAGGAACCGATAAAACCAAGCATGGCGGAGACGTGAACTGGCAGGATACCGATGGCAACGGCATTATTGACGATAAGGACCGCATTTATATGGGTAATCCATACCCGAGGTGGACCGGAGGCTTCACCAACCGGCTGAACTACAAAGGTATCGGGCTGACGGTGCGAATGGACTATACTTTGGGCCACATGATCTACAACGAGACCCGGGCACGCGTGTTGGGTAACTTCTCGGGCCAGAATGCGATTTCCAAAGCCGTTACGCGTTCGTGGCAGAAGCAGGGCGACGTTACCGATATTCCGCGTTACTATTGGGCCGATCAGAACCAGCAGTCGAACCTGTACCGGGGTAACTCCTATTACTACGAAAAGGGCGATTTCCTTTGCCTGCGCGAGATTTCGTTGTCTTATAACTTCCCGCAGTCGCTTATCGGGAAGCGGATTTCCTCGCTGCGCTTACACGTGACGGCCAACAACCTGAAATACTTTACCAAATTCACCGGCCTGAACCCCGAGGAAGGCGGTACCGACAATGGTCGCTATCCGATGCCCCGCAACTTCATTTTCGGTGTGCAGCTCACCCCGGTATTTTAAGACAACCCAACATTCCAAACCGTATTATATATGAAACCTATCATGCGAAAACTGATAGCCAGCCTGATGGCCGTAGCCATGTTTTCGGCCTGTACGGACGACCTGACGCTGAAACCGATCAGCCAGATCACCAACACCTCGTTCTGGAAGTCGCCCGAGGAGGCGCGCGGCGCGCTCAATGGCATGTACGTGCGGATGCGTACGCAGGCGGCGACGAATTTCTTCATCTGGGGTGAGGCACGGAGTGAAATATGGGTGCAAAACTTCGGTTTCGACCCGTCTATCAACTTTTACGCATTCGCCAACAGCCTCAGCCGCGTGAACCCGGGACCCGACTGGACCGCCATGTACTCGGTGGTACACGACGCGAACCTGATCCTGAAATACGTCCCGACGATCCAGTTCACAACCGAAGCCGATAAGAACGAAATCCTCGCCCAGGCCTATGCCATGCGTGCATTCGTTTATTTTATGATGGCCAAAACCTGGGGTGATCTGATCCTGATCGATCAGCCAACCGAGGGCTTCGATCCGGCGACAATCTACAAGGAACGCAGGCAGCAGACGGAGGTATTCGCGATGATCAAAAAGGATATTGAAAGCGCATTAACCCTTTTCCCGACCAACAACATTCCCACCGGCCGGGTGAGATGGTCGAAACCGGCGCTGAACGCATTGAAGGCGGATGTTTTTCTCTGGACTGCAAAAAAAATGAATGGCGGCGCAGCGGATTTTAACTCCGCACTGACCGCAATTGCCGAAGTCGAGAAAAGCGATGTGCAGCTGTTGAGCGATTTCAGCCAGGTTTTTGCTTTTGGTAACAAAGGAAATAAAGAGGTAATCCTTTCCGTGCGGTTTGCGGAGGGGGAATCTACCGGGCGTTCGGTGTTTGGCGGGGTTACTGCCCTGGCCGCACCGACGGCTCCCTTCACGCCTCAAAGCGTGATCGACAAAATCATGCCGTATTCGGGTAAAGACGGTTACTGGCAAATGTCGCAATTGGTGACCAAGCAGTTCAGCGACGACGATGCGCGCAAGAATGCGACGTTCATCGAAGTAAATCAGACGAAGG
This sequence comes from uncultured Dyadobacter sp., assembly GCA_946481035.1. Next base: position 3,047 of record CAMLNK010000099.1, read on the forward strand.
AGGGCGTGACGAGTTTCATGTACAATATCGACCAGAAATGGTCGGGCCTCATTACCGGCGGCGTGCGCGTGATGTACGACGACCTTATCCTTTACCGCTATGCCGACGTTATCCTCATGAAAGCCGAGGCGCAGAACGGCTTGGGCCAGGACCCTTCGGATGCGATAAATTTGATCCGCAAACGTGCCTATGGTGCCAAATTCGCAGCGCATAGATTTGTAAATGGTTCGAAAGCGGCCAACGACGAAGCTATTTTGCAGGAGCGGCTTTTCGAACTTACCCAGGAAGGCAAGCGCTGGTGGGATTTGGTAAGATTTGGAAGAGCATTGGAAAAAGTGCCGCTGCTGAAAGGCAAGACAGAAAATGACTTACTATTCCCACTGGGCGAGACGATATTAAGTCTTGAACCTTTGGTTAAACAAAATCCGGGTTACTGATGCTGAAAAACAGATATACAATAGCAGCCTCACTGCTGGCGGCGCTACTTTCAGGTGGCTTTACCGGCCCGGGCGACGGCGGTCCGACTGACCGCAGCCTGAATCCCAGGAAGACGATAGCGCTGGGCGACCGCAGGGAAATCTTCGCCGACCAGTTTCTGATTCGTGAAATGAAAGGCGCACGGCTGGTTATGCACCCGCCGCGCGACGAAGGCGCCGTCATGCATTTCGACCAGCCCTGGGAAAGCAATGCGCCCGCCTACATCACCATTCTCAAAGATGGTGACACTTACCGCGCCTACTATCGCGGGGGACATAAGCGAGCCGATGGCAAAAAGGAGGATAACACCTGTTACGCCGAATCCAAAGACGGCATTACCTGGCAAAAACCCAACCTGGGCCTGATAGAGGCCAACGGCAACAAAAACAACAACGTCATCCTCGAAGAGGCCCCATTAACCCACAACTTCACTCCCTTCCTCGACAAAAATCCAAGGGCGAAGCCCGAGGAAAGATTCAAGGCAATAGGAGGAACCAACAAAACAGGTCTATTGCCGTTCGCTTCAGCGGACGGAATCCATTGGCAAAAGATGCAGGATAAGGCTGTGATTACAGATGGTTTGCTGGATTCTCAAAATGTGGCATTCTGGTCGGAGAGCGAGCAAATGTATGTTTGCTACTTCCGTTCCTGGACGGGCGGCAACGATCGCGGTTACCGCTCGGTAAGCCGTTCCACTTCCCCGGATTTTATCCATTGGTCGAAGCCCGTGGAGATGTCCTACGGAAACCGGCCCTACGAACATATTTACACCCAGCAAACCAGCCCGTACTTCCGCGCACCGCACATCTACGTGGCCATCGGTTCGCGTTTCGTACCGCACCGGCAGATCGCCACACTGGACCAGTTGAATGAATTAAAGGTCGATCCGGGCCAGCATAAGGGCCTTTCCGAACCGTTTCTGATGACTTCGCGTGGCGGTAATGCGTACGACCGGACGTTTATGGAAGCATTCATCCGCCCTGCGATGGGACTTAATCACTGGTCGGCCCGGACGAATTACCCTTCGCTGAACATTGTGCCGGTAGGTAATGGGGAAATGTCGTTGTACGTCAACCAGGACTACGCGCAGCCGACCGGGCATTTACGCAGGTACGCGATGCGGCTCGACGGTTTCAGCAGCATCAATGCATCTTACGAAGGCGGGGCCGTCAAGACCAAAACATTTACGTTTACCGGCAATTCATTGGAAATCAACTATTCCACTTCTGCTGTTGGTGAAATCCGCATTGGCTTACAGGATGAAAATGGCAAAGACCTGCCCGGCTACTCACTACTCGATTCGGGAGAGCTGGTAGGAAATGAAGTGGCCCGCACAATGACCTGGAACGGCAAATCCGACCTTTCGGCATGGGCGGGCAAGCCGGTGCAGCTGCACATTTACCTGAAAGATGCCGATTTGTATTCCATCCGCTTCAAGTAGTATTAAATTGAATTTGAAATGATCAGAATACTGAAAATAGCCTTTCTGCTGACTGTTCCCGTACTCGTTGCAGCGGTTGGAAAAACAACATTGCAAACTAAAATGGCTTCGGTGGTAATCGGCGGGCAGGAATGGACGACCGAAAACCTGGATGTCATCAAATTCCGTAGCGGTGAGGTCATCATGGAGGCCAATACTTACGAAGCCTGGGAAAAGGCCTGCATTGAGGGCAAACCGGCGTGGTGTTACTACGGGCACGAAGCGGCCAAAGCGAAAGGTTCAGGCAAGCTGTACAACTTCTGGGCCGTCATGGACAAGCGCAAGCTCGCACCCGAGGGCTGGCACGTGCCTACCGACGCCGAATGGCAGCGGTTGGCCGACGAACTGGGCGGTACCGATCAGGCAGGGCGAACGCTGAAAGCGGCCAAAGGCTGGAAAAGCAGTGGTAATGGCGATAATCAAAGCCGTTTCAATGCGCTTCCGGGCGGCTTCCGCAGTCATGAGGGACCGGCCTATTACGGAGGGCCGTTTTTCGAGGCTGGTGTGGCCGGCTATTGGTGGAGCACTACGCGCTACCTGGTCGACAACAGTTATTGCCGGATGCTTTCATGCCGGAACAATAAGCTGGAAAAGAAGAGCTTTGTCATGACCGCCGGGCTTTCGGTCCGGTTGGTGAAAGATTGATTTGCATTAAAAACAGGTATTATGACCCGCAAGCCACAAACATTACTGCTGACTATCCTTCTGCTGATCCATTCGCCCAGCCGGGCGCAAGCGCCGCTGGACCTGGGCAACCGCAGGGAAATTTTTGTAGATCAATTCCTGATCGACCGCGTGCAAAACGTAAGCCTGCAACTGCACCATCCGCACAACGAAGGCCCCGTGCTGCAATTCGATAAGCCCTGGGAGGGGAATTTCAGCGGATATTGTACGATTATCCGCGACGGCGACTTGCTCAGGGCCTATTACCGCGGCGTCCGCAATGCCGGTGCTGACGGAAACGATGCGGAAGTGACCTGCTATGCTGAATCGAAGGACGGCACGCACTGGACAAAGCCGGACCTGGGCTTTAACGCCATCGATGGTTCCAAGAACAACAATACGATTCTGGCCGGCGAGCCGCCGGTGACGCATAATTTCAGTCCTTTTCTGGACAAAAATCCCAAAGTGAAGCCTACCGAACGCTTCAAGGCATTGGGCGGGACGAAAAAGAGTGGGCTGATGGCCTATTTTTCTGCCGACGGCATCCATTGGAAGAAAATGGCGACTCAAAGTGTGTTCACAAACGGCCTGTTCGATTCGCAGAACGTGGCGTTCTGGTCGGAGAGCGAGGGGAAATACGTTTGCTATTTCCGAACCTGGACGGGCGACGGTTTCAATGGTTTCCGCTCGGTAAGCCGCACCACTTCCGACGATTTCCTGCATTGGTCGGAGCCGGTGCCGATGACTTTCGGAGATACGCCGTTGGAACATTTGTACACCCAGCAGACAAGCCCATACTATCGTGCGCCGCACATTTACCTGGCCATCGGGGCCCGGTTTATGCCCAACAGGCAGGTGGTGTCGGACGACGATGCCAAACGGCTGAATGTCAATCCGAAATACTACAATGATTGCTCCGACGCGATCCTGATGTCGAGCCGTGGCGGGAGCAGCTACGACCGTACTTTTATGGAATCGTATATCCGGCCGGGAATTGGTCTGGCCAACTGGGTTTCACGGTCCAACTACCCGGCATTGAATGTGGTGCAGACAAGCGAAACCGAGATGTCGGTTTTCGTGAATGAGGAATACGCCCAGCCCACGGCGCACTTGAAACGCTACTCGATGCGGATCGACGGATTCGCTTCACTTACAGCGCCTTACAAAGGCGGCGAGGTGATCACCAAACCATTTACTTTTACGGGTAAGGAGTTGGAAATCAATTACTCAACCTCGGCTGCCGGTGAGCTGAAAATCGAGTTGCAGGACGCTTCGGGCAAGGCGGTTCCCGGCTTTGCGATCGACGAATGCCCGGCCATTATCGGCAATGAAATCCGGCGCATTGTGCGCTGGAAGGGCGGAAGCGATGTGTCGAAATGGGCGTCCAAACCGGTGCGTTTGCGGATACTCATCAAGGATGGGGACTTGTATTCCCTGAAATTCAATTAAATTGGGGTTTGTCTTTATTCTGAAAGATAGTATCATATATTCCCAAGAAAGTAGAGGATCAGGCATTGTGCGGGCGATAATTTTGTGAAAGGCCCTTTTTGCTAAACCTATAACCGAATACATGCTGACCCGTGCGACTGATCCTAAACCCCAACTTTCGTCTTACGCCTGGCTGGTTGTAGCCATGCTGTGCATTGTCGGCGGGCTCAATTACCTCGACCGCATGATGATTACCACCATGCGGTCGTCCATCATTGCGGCTATTCCGATGACCGAGGCGCAGTTTGGGCTGCTTACCTCCATTTTTCTCTGGATTTACGGCTTGCTCAGCCCGGCGGCAGGCTACCTGGCCGACCGTTTCAACCGGAGCCGTGTCATTATCGGAAGCCTTTTTGTGTGGTCGGTGGTGACCTGGCTTACATCGCGGGCCACGACTTTCGAGGAGCTGCTCATTACCAGGGCCTTAATGGGCATCAGCGAGGCGTGCTACATCCCGGCCGCCTTGGCATTGATCGTCGATTACCACCGTGGACGTACCCGTTCCAAAGCCGTCGGCATTCACATGGCGGGTGTGTACATTGGGCAGAGCCTGGGTTTTATCGGTGGCTGGTTGGCCGAGAGCCGTACCTGGAATTTCGCATTTGCCGTTTTCGGCGTCATCGGGGTTGTATACGCTTCAATCCTCGCATTTACTTTGAAGGATGCGCCGGCACAGCCGCAAGAAGCCGCCAGTGCCGGGGAAGTGATCGGTTTTGGGGACGCGATCAAAAATCTGGTGCGTCAACCGGCCTATCTGATCGCATTGGCGGCATGGGGCTTGCTCGGCGTCGTGAGCTGGATGATCAACGGCTGGCTTCCGACCTATTATAAGGAGCATTTCAACCTCAGCCAGACGGAGGCGGGCATTTATGCCACCACCTATTTTTTCATCCCCATGCTGATTGGCGTGCTCTCCGGCGGTGCCATCGCCGATTTTTGGGATAAAACCAACAAACGCGCCCGCATTCTGTTGCCGGCGCTGGGCCTTGTTATTGCTACGCCCGCCATTTTTGTAGCGAGCAATACCGATATGCTGGGGCTGGCAGTAGCGGCTTTTATGATTTATGCATTTGCCCGGCCGTTCCTGGACGCCAACATGATGCCTATTCTCTGCATGGTAGCCGACCAGCGTTACCTGGCGACCGCTTACGGTATTCTGAACCTGTTCAGCTGCATCGTCGGCGGCGTGGGTATTTACGCAGGCGGCGCCTTGCGTGACGCGCACGTGAACCTGAGCGCGATGTTTCAAGTGGCGGCACTGACGATGCTCTTTTGTGCCTGGTTACTTTTTAAAATAAAACCTAAAAATCTTCCGGAACCGGCCAAAACGCTGGAACCGGCGGATCAGCCCTGATAGCCTGTCATTCCTGAACCTTTGTAATTCATATTGTTATGAAGAAAATCTGCATGGCCATTCTCTCCGCCCTGATGCCCGGTTTGTTACGGGCAAATGCGACCGACGGGCTTAGCGCTTCGGGCCAGACTTTCGCTGTGACGCCCAAAGTAGGCACGCCGGCCGGGCATACCAAAACCGGTAACCGCATCGAGGTGGTGTACGGAGATTTGAAAACGACGGTGATCCTGCTCGAAGAAGGCAGCAACCGCCTTTGTTTTCTGACGTCCGCATTGGGCGTGGACAATGGCCCGTTGCGGAACGCGTGCGTAAAGATCCTGTCCCAAACGTTGAAAATCGCACCCGAGGCCGTGGTGACTTCATCTTCCCACAACCATACAATTCCCTGGCTGCATGTGGATAGTACCAAAATCCCTGACGCAGGCAGTCCGCAAGTCCTCAATTGGGAGCTGGGCCAGGA
>CAMLNK010000100.1 GCA_946481035.1 uncultured Dyadobacter sp.
GATGCTGAACGGCGAGGCGGTGGATGCATTGTCGGCCATCGTGCACCGCTCGAAATCTTATGAATGGGGCAAGAAGCTCTGCGAAAAACTCCGCGAACTGATCCCGCGGCAAATGTTCGAAATCGCTATCCAGGCGGCAATCGGCCAGAAAATTATCGCCCGCGAGACGGTAAAAGCCATGCGGAAGGACGTTTTGGCCAAATGTTATGGCGGTGATATTTCCCGTAAGCGCAAACTCCTCGAAAAACAGAAGAAAGGTAAGAAGCGTATGCGCCAGGTGGGTAGTGTAGAAATTCCGCAGGAAGCATTTATGGCCGTTTTGAAGATCAACTAGTAATTTCAAATATGAAAGCAAAATACCAGCAGTACTACCTCAGAGGGTTGTTGCTGGTATTTTTGTTTTATCATGCGCCCACCATTTTCCTCGGCCCGGGCGCATTCTTCAATGCCTTCGACTCCCTCGACTCGTTTGTAGTATGGTACCGCCTCGCGACGCAGCACGCCTACGCATGGGCGCCCCCGTACGCGATCATCGAGCCTTTTATGGGTGGTGTACCAAAATTTACGCTGGTCAGTACCTATAATGTATACTACTGGCTCAATCTCCTGCTGCCGACTTTTTATGCATTCCAGGTTTACAATATCTTCATCAGCGGCGTTGCATTAATCGGCATGTGGCTGCTCGGCCGGAGACATTTAGGTGTTAACGAACCGGCGGCCGCGTTTCTCGCATTGTCATTTGCATTCACACCTTTTCTTCCCACATGGGGGCTAAGCATCGCAGGCCAGCCGTTGCTCCTGTTTGTGATCCTGAATATTCGTGCAGGAAAGCCCGCGATCTGGAACTGGCTCATCCTGGCGGCATTTCCCTTTACTTCCAATTTCCAGTCCGCAGGTGTGTTCATCCTCTTCGCATTCGGGGTGCTGATTGGCTTTGATTTGGTTCAAAAACGCCCGGTCCGGCGGCTGCTGCTCGCATTTGCCATTCTGCTGGCGGTGTACCTGGCCACGAAGATCGATCTGATCCAGAATCTGCTGGGCGGCGAGGGGTTTGTTTCCCACCGGATGGAGATGCGCCGGTTCCCGGTGTCGCTGGGCGTCTGCCTGAAAATATTTGCCCGGTATTTCCTGCTCGGTAATGTCGATGTCGCGCTATCGCTGCACACATTCGTGCTCCTGCCATTTGTGTGCGTGGTGTATGCGGTACACGTTTTTCGCAAAAAGGAACTGCCGCGGGGCCTTACCACGACGTTGACCATTATCGTCCTGATCTGCTTTTACATTGCGATATTAAACTGGGAGCCAATCGTTGCGCTCCGGAACGGCTCCGATTTACTTCGAATGTTCAGCCTGGAAAGGTTTCATATTTTCCTGCAAATGCTCTGGCACATTGCCGCCGCGCAGGCGCTGCTGCTTATCGTCCCGAAATATCAAAGCCGGATATTGCTCGTTGTGGCGGCCATGCAGCTCGCGGTTTGCTTCGCCTACCAGCCTACCTATTATGAGCGTTTTGTCAAAAAGTTTGTCTCCATTGCCCCGTATCATTATATATTCACTTACGAGGATTACTATGCCGAACGCATGTTTGACAATATCAAGGCGGCCATCGGCAAACCGGCGAACACTTACCGTGTGGCGAGTATCGGTATTCCACCGGCCGTAGCGCAATACAATGGCATCTGGACAATCGACGGATATTCAAGCAACTATCCCCTGCCCTACAAACACAAGTTCAGGGAAATCATCGCCAACGAACTCGCAAAGAACCCGAACAACCGGGGTTTCTTCGATTTCTGGGGAAGCCAGAACCTCATTGTCTACGATCAGGAGCTACCCTATTTCGAAACGCATATGACCCGCGGCACGGCCCCGGCCGACCGCCCGGTTACACTTTCGCATGAAGCTTTACGGAAGCTTGGATGCGACTATATATTGTCCGCTGAAAATATCCGGGAGCCCGAAAAATCGGGTTTAAGGAAGCTGGCGATATTCAGCTCAGCCATTTGGCATGTAAGTCTATATGAAGTTACTAATAACCAGTGACGTATATCTAATAGAAATTATTCGTCACCGATTAAAAACTCATCGCTAGCCGGTTGCTCACTGGGGACATTTTTGCGTATATTCAACGCATCAAAGGAACCCTATTGTTTATGAGCATCGTCGTATCCAACATCAAATTCCACAACAACCAGCAACTCGATTATTTCGGGCACAAAATCAAAAAAACAATGATCCCGGTTTCCTCGCCTTACGTGCGCAGGCATGTGAAGGAGGTCATTGACTTTGCGGGGATCAGAAAATCCGACCGGATTATCGACGTGGCGTGTGGAATGGGTAAATACACTTTGAATTTCCTCGCGCAGGGTTACCGCGTGGAGGGACTTGATCTGTCGCCATTCCTTTTGCAGCAGCTGCTGGTATACAACGACAACAAGTTTCCCGTCAAGCTCCACGCCGCCGACATCCTCGATGCGCCGGAAGAACTGAACGATCAGTTCGATGTGGTAATGGGCTTCATGGCACTGCACCACTTCCACAGCCTGCACGCTTGCTTCCAGGCGATGTACCGGATATGCAAACCGGGCGGAAAACTGGTGTTCCTGGAACCGAATGCTTACAACCCGCTCTACTACCTGCAAATCGCGCTCACGCCCGATATGTCGTGGGAAGGAGATAAGGGTGTAGCGGATATGACAAAAAAGAAGTTGTTCAGTGCGATGGATTATGCCGGTTGGACGAATTTGAAGATCAAAAGGTTTGGCTTTTACCCGCCCTTCCTTTCCAACACGACATTAGGCCAGAAAAGCGAACCTGTCCTGGAAAAAATCCCGGGATTGAATACTTTTCTGCCTTTCCAGATCATCACAGCAGAAAAAAGATGATTGAAGAGAATAGAGAAAAGTGGCTTGTATCCTATCCGGACGATGGGAATTCGGTGTGTTTTGAGATGGAGGATATGTCGTTCTGGTATCAGCACCGGAACAAATGCCTCGTGGAGACCATGAAAGGGAACGATTTTCCCAAAGAATTCCTCGACATCGGAGGTGGGAACGGCATTACCGCATTGGCAATGCAAAACGCAGGCTACGAGGTAACGCTCGTCGAACCGTACAGTACCGGGGTCGAGAATGCCAGGAAGCGGGGGATCCGGTCGACGACCCAGAGCACCCTGGAAGAATACGTAGCCCAGGTGAGCGGCACCGCTCCCGCGGCGGGGTTTTTCGACGTGATGGAACATATTGAAGACGATAAATCCTTCCTCGAAAATATCAACCGGCTGCTTACCCCCGACGGCCGCATTATGCTTACAGTACCCGCATTTCAGAGCCTATGGTCTGAAAACGACGTTCAGCTGGGGCATTTTCGGCGGTACACACTCGGGCAGCTCTCTGCCCTGCTTGCGAAGGCCGGTTTCAGGGTAACCTATGCCACCTATTTTTTCTCGCTCGTGTGGGCGCCTATGTGGCTTGCACGGGTATTGCCCGAAAAATTCGGCGTTAAAAAAGATAATACCCCGGCAAAGAAACGGAACGAACATATGGCCGGCCGGCCAACCACGGCACGTTTACTTGGACGCTTGCTGGGCTGGGAGGTAAATGCCATCCGAAGCAAAACAAAAATCCCGTTTGGTACCAGTTGCCTGATCGTTGCACAGAAAACAAGAGCCTTGTGAACCAAAATTTACCTGTAACCAACCATTTTCAGCTCTTTCTATTCTCGACCGACCCGGCCATCGTCCGAACGGCCATAGCAGCCGGCGTGGACGGAATCATCGTCGATTGGGAAAACCAGGGAAAGAAGCTCAGGCAAGAAAATTTCGACACGCAGATTAACTATGATACTTATGAAGATCTCTGCCGCATAAGGGAAGTGACGCCGGCTGGCCGCCTGATATGCAGGATTAACGGTTTTTCACCAGACTACACTCAGGAAGAAGTTGAGCTCGCCCTGCGTGCGGGAGCCGATGAGATCTTTCTGCCGATGGTCCGGACCGCCGAAGAAGCGCGTGACACATTACAAATGATCGGCGGACGTGCCGGGTTCAATATATTAATCGAAACGACCTCGGCCCTCGACTGCATCGCTGAATTAAGCGAACTGCCGCTTCGCCGGGCCTATATCGGACTGAACGACCTGCATATCCAGCAGAACAGCCGGAACATTTTCGTTCCGCTCATGAATGAAACCGTAACCCACATCCGCAGGCAATTCGAAATACCGCTCGGCGCAGGCGGCGTAACCTACCCGCCCAATGGCCTGCCGATCGCCAGTAAGTACCTGATCAACGAGTACGCCCGCCTGGGGATCGATTTCAGCTTTCTCCGGCGCACATTCATCAAAGACCACGCCCACCACAGCATGGAACATATGGTCCATCATATCCGGAAAGCCTACGATGAAGCCCGCAGACGATCGCATGAGGAAGTTTTTGCGGATTTCCAGGCCTTCCGGGAACAAGTCGAAAGCTGGACTACCAATCCGCATCACGCATGATCCTCCTGATGTACGACCCGGTAAAGCCGCATTTGCAGCGCCTGCAACAAGCCGCTCCGGGTCATGAAATAGCCATTGCACATTCATTGGAAGAAGCTTGCAAGCTCATCGAAGAAGCCGAAATCGTGCTGGGAAACCGCTATTTTATTCAAAGCCTGCCATTTGCCAAAAAGCTTCGCTGGATGCAATCCAATTCTGTGGGGGTGGATATCATCTTGACCGAAAAACAGCGGCTTTTGAACCAAAACATTACCCTTACCTGCGCCCGCGGCGTGTACGATGCCGAATTGGCAGAGCATACCATTACATTACTACTTAGCCTGTTCCGGAACATGCATTTGCTTCGTGATGAACAGCGGGAGCATTCCTGGCAGCGGCACAGGTTGCGGACATTGCACGGCAGCCGTTGCCTGATCCTCGGATGGGGCAGCCTGGCGCAGGAGATTGCCCGGCTGATAACGGCAATGGGCGGGCACGTCTCAGCCGTAAGGAACCGTTCCTACGATTCGGAAGAACGCGGTATTCGCCTATTCGGGCAGCAAACCTGGCAGGCCCGATTGCCAGAAACCGATGCATTGATCATTTGCCTTCCCAAAACTTCGGAAACACACCATTTTGTAAACGGCCCGATCCTGAACCAGCTGTCCGACAATGCATTTGTAATCAATATCGGCAGAGGCGGAACCCTCGACGACCAGGCATTGCTGGAAAGCGTACAAGCGGGCAAACTGGCCGGCGCCGCGCTGGATGTATTCGAAAACGAACCGTTGCCTCCTTCGCATCCGATGTGGGCCGAGCCTCGGATCGTGGTTACGCCGCATGTAGGCCGGAGCCTCGAAGGGCCCGAGTACAAATGGCAATCCCTGTTTGAAGAAAATCTCGCGCGTTATGTACGCGGGGAAGCGCTGTTGAATATCGTCAACTACGAAAAGGGTTATTGATGGTCAGTATCGTTATTCCGGTATATAAAAGCGCTTCTACGCTGGTGGCTTTGCACGGGCGGATAAGCCGGGCGGCGGCGTCTTTGTCAGTTCCGTGCGAGATCGTGTATGTGAATGATGCTTCACCCGACCAATCGCTCGCTATCCTGCGCGAGCTTCCGCCGAGTATTTCGTTTCACATTGTGAATCTGAAAAAGAATGGCGGCCAGAGCAACGCGCTGATCGCCGGAATGGCATTCGCCCGTGGTGAACTGATTGCGACCATGGATGCCGATTTGCAGGACGAGCCGGAAAATCTGCCGTTGATGATCGAAGCGTTGAAACCGGGGCTAGACGTTGTTTTTGCCAAACGACAGGGCAAATATGAATCGCCCGGCCGGCTGCTTACCTCCTATTTTTTCAAAGGAATGGTGCATTGGTTTTCAGCCCGGAAAATACCTATGAATGCGGGCCTGTTCATGGTCGTGAGGAAGGAGGCTGCTGCCGGTTTTATCCCTTATTTACCACACTCGCCATACCTGATCGGGCTCATAGCCAGAACAGGCCTGCGGTGTGCCACCATAACCGTGGAGCGGCAGGGCAATGCCTTTGGCGAAACCTCTTATACATTCCGCAAACGCCTGCGCGTTGCCCGGAGCTTTTTCAGGACACTTCGCCTCCCCTCCCCGAAACCGGGCCAAGAGGCGGCCGGATGGCTTAATTCACATCTTTTGGCCGATCATTTATATATCGCCGGAAAGCAATGAAAGCGCCGTACTGACGTGCTGTTTGGAGCGCAGCAAAATGACAAATGCACGCCAGACAGCCATACCACACTGATTATCAGTCATTACAAGAAAGGTTGTTTTTCCAAAACAGGATCGCAACGACGGACAGGGGCAATTTTATAATGTTAAACCTCTCTCCTATTCACCTTTTATTGTAATTTTGACCAAAGTCTGAATTTCGACCAAGAACAAAAATACCTTAACAAGCGATATGGCAGAAGTAATTCGTATGCCCAAAATGAGCGACACCATGGAAGAAGGTGTTATCGCGGAATGGCACAAAAAAGTAGGTGATAAAATTAAATCCGGTGAAGTGATTGCTGAGGTCGAAACCGACAAAGCAACCATGGACCTTGAATCTTACTGGGACGGTACCCTTCTTTATATTGGCGTAAAAAAAGGCGACGCAGTACCTATCGACGGTATCATGGCGATCGTGGGCGCTGAGGGTGAAGATTATCAGTCGCTGCTCGACGGTGCCAGCAACGGAAACGGATCGGCTCCTTCCGCGCCTGCTCCTGCCCCTGCCGTTGAAACAGTAACTCCACAACCCGCAGCGGCAGCCCCCGCTAAACCAGCCGCTTCTACCGAGAAAATCAATGCTGCGGTAGTTCGCATGCCGAAAATGAGCGATACCATGGAAGAAGGTACGCTGGTTTCATGGCAGAAAAAAGTGGGCGATAAAGTTAAATCAGGCGATATCCTGGCCGAAGTTGAAACCGACAAGGCCACGATGGAACTCGAAGCATACGAATACGTTACGCTGCTTTACGTAGGCATCAAAGAAGGCGATGCGGTACCCGTAGACGCGATCATCGCGGTAATCGGTGAAGAAGGCGCGAATGTCGAAGCATTGCTGGCCCGCGAAAACGGTGAAGCACCTGCTGAAACTGCTGCTGCACCAGCGCAAGCTGCGTCCTCGGCACCTGCGGTAAATGGCTCGGAAAAGGCTGTTTCGGTAGCAGATTCCAACGAGCGCGTAAAAGCATCTCCATTGGCCAAACGCCTCGCCGACGAAAAAGGCATTAACCTGAGCGAAGTGGCCGGAAGCGGCGACAACGGACGTATCGTAAAACGCGATGTGGACGAGTTCAAACCTGCTGCACAAACATCGGCTCCTGCGGCTGCACCGGCTGCCAAAGCGGAAGCTGCTCCCGGAGTGGGAACTCCTGTTGCATCTGCACCAGCCACAGGCGTGGCGACGCCCGGCGATTTCGTGGATACCCCAATTTCGCAAATGCGCAAAACCATTGCGCGCCGCCTGAGCGAAAGCTTGTTCACTGCGCCTCACTTCTACGTGACCATGGAAATCAACATGGACAAGGCCATGGCATTGCGCCCTCAGCTGAACGAAGTGGCTACCGCGAAGATTTCTTTCAACGACATGGTGATCAAAGCATGCGCCGTGGCATTGAAACAACATCCTGCCGTGAACTCCGCATGGCTGGGTGACAAAATCCGGAAATACAATTATGTCAATATCGGTGTAGCAGTAGCGGTAGATGAAGGTCTGCTGGTACCGGTTATCCGCGAGGCTGACAAGAAAACGCTTTCTGCCATTTCGGGTGAAGTAAAAGACCTGGCCGGCAAAGCGAAAGATAAAAAACTGCAACCGAAAGACTGGGAAGGCAACACATTCTCGGTATCGAACCTCGGTATGTTCGGTGTAGACGAGTTCACTGCGATCATCAACCCGCCGGATTCGTGCATCCTGGCGATCGGTGCGATCAAGAAAGTAGCTGCTTTCAAGGAAGATGGAACGGTTTACCCGACCAACATCATGAAAGTAACGCTTTCGGCCGACCACCGCGTGGTAGACGGTGCAACAGCAGCTCAATTCCTGCTGACAGTGAAGAAACTGTTGGAAGAGCCGATGAGCATGCTGGTTTAACCCAAATACAAACGCATGAAAAAGTGTCAGGCCCGCAAGGTCTGGCACTTTTGTTTTCAGAGGGTTTTTGTTTCAAACGCGACAAACATTTGCATTAAAATATCAATATGGAGAAAATACACGCTACTACCGTCCTCGGGGTACTTCACAACGGAACTGTCGCATTAGGCGCGGACGGTCAGGCTACAATGGGCAATACGGTTGCCAAGAGTAATGTTAAAAAGATCCGCACCCTGCAAGGCGGCAAAATCCTCGTCGGCTTCGCAGGCTCGACAGCCGATGCATTCACGCTTCTGGATCGTTTTGAAGAAAAACTGAATGGCTACGGCGGCAATATGAAGCGCGCAGCCATTGAACTGGCGAAAGACTGGCGCACCGACCGCTACCTGCGCAAGCTGGAAGCGATGATGATTACCGCAAATAAGGATGAAATCCTGGTCATTTCAGGAACCGGAGACGTTTTGGAGCCGGAAAATGGCATTGCCTCCATCGGCTCGGGCGGGAACTTTGCATTATCGGCTGCACAGGCATTGAAGAAACATGCCACGCATTTGAGTGCAGAAGAAATGGTACGGGAAGGCTTGACCATTGCGGCTGATCTTTGCATTTATACCAATCATAATCTCGTGATCGAGAAGGTTGCGCAGTAGTGGATGATTTGGATGTAAAACGGTAATGTCACCCTGAGCGAAGTCGAAGGGTAGTTGCGTGATGCCAATTGCGTGATTACGGTACGGACTGTCTTCGACTTCGCTCAGACTGACACTGTTCATGTTCCTTTCCCCTTTCCTCCGTTCTCCCTTTCCTCCCTTCTCCTACAATTCCGCCATCAGCGTCATCAGCCGCACCAGCGAATCAGAAATCACACGGT
>CAMLNK010000101.1 GCA_946481035.1 uncultured Dyadobacter sp.
GACGTCTTCAAACGGACCGTCGACTGGGGCGTGAACCACGGCATTACCACTTCCACTTACCATATTTTGACGCCTTATCCCGGTACGGAACTGTACAAAAACATGGAGGCCGCTGGCCGTATTATGACCAGAAATTGGGATCTGTACGACACCCGGCATGTGGTGTATAAAACAGTGGGATTAAGCGCCGAAGCACTGGAAAGGGGGTATTGGTGGGCTTACGAGGCATTTTACAGTTGGAAAAATATCTTTAAATCAAGTTTTCAACACGACTCAGTGAAGCATATTGTCAAGCATTTTTTATACACGGGCGGCTGGAAGAAGTTTGAACCGCTTTGGAATTTTATTATTAAAACGGAAGGACTGAATGCAATGCTGCCGCTGCTGGAATCGATATTGTCGAAAGTTAAAAGGCGGCCTAACCATGAAGGGCAGTCAAATCGCCCTGAATTGATGAGACCTGAACCGCTAATGCTGAATTGAAATGCTCAAAATGAATTATTTGATGGCCACGCTGGTGGTTTTCATTATAGAAATATTAATAGCGCTGTATATGCACGACGACTTCGTGCGGCCCTGGGGTGGCGATGTGCTGGTGGTTGTATTGCTGTATTGTTTCGTGCGGGGTGCTATCGGGTTGAATGTGCAGTTGGCGGCTTCGGGAGTTTTGGTATTTGCCTGGTTAATAGAGGGATTGCAATATTTGCAAATTGCCAGAGTACTCGGTTTGGAAGGTAATGCGGTTGCCCGCACGATCATCGGGACGACCTTTTCGTGGTCGGATATCGTTGCTTATACATTGGGTATTGTGTTTGTGGTGGGAATTGAAATTGTGAGGAGTAAAAAACATGCTTTATGAAGTGGTTTGTGAATGAAGGCTCGATAGTGCGGGAAATCTGGGGGAAGGCGGATACGATCCTGTTTATTTTTGCGGGAGCGTCGGCAGAGTTTGCGCTCAATAAATCCGTTGACTGGCTTTATTACACCGGCAAATTGCCTGCTGATCCATTGGGAAGGTTGTTTTCGACGGTTGGCTACGCGAGGCAGATCGTGTTTTCGGAATATGACGATGCTATGCGGGCTATTCGCCAGATCGCCTCGATCCACCAGGGCGTGGAGCGCAGCCGTAATGCCCGCATCCCCGACAGCGCCTACCGCGACGTGCTTTTCATGCTCATCGATTACTCCATTCGATCATTCGAATTACTCGAAAGGAAGCTCACTACCGCAGAAAAAGAAGAGCTGTTCATCGTTTTTCGTGCGGTAGGCGAAGGTATGGGCGTGCCCGGGCTGCCCGCCAGCCTGCGTGCATGGGAGCGCATGCGTGCGGAGCATTTGCAGGAAAACCTGCTCAAAAGCCATTTCACTATCGACCTCTACAAACAATACAGGAAGCACCTGGGCTGGTACCGGTATCATTTGCTGCGGAACGTGCAAATGCAGCTGGTGCCGGAGCGGGTGAATGCATTGCTCGGGTTGGGACACGGATGGCTCGTCGATTTGCTGCTGCCCGTTTACAAAATCAGCCGACGAATGGGCGTGGGTGAACACCTCCGCAATATGCTCCTGCCGGAAAACTACAAAATGCAGGTGATCGACCTCGATATGGCCGTGCATTGATCACCGGAAATCCCGGGAAGCGGGGAAAATCTCCGCCTGTACATTCTTGCGGGGCTGCAACTTCCGCACCTTAGCCTGCGATTCGTATTCATCCTTTTCATCGGCGCGCGACAAAGTGAGCACATCGGGTTCTTGTTCCTCGTTGGCGGCCAATTTTCGGAGTAATCCGGATGCATTCATGCATTTGCTCACCACCACATGTATCACCGATCCTTCCTTTTGCACTTTGCCCTCGACCATCAGCAATTTGGAGCGCAGCACTTCTTTGCGATAGGTATCAAACAGATTTTGGAAAACCACCAGGTTCGCCGTGCCGGTTTCGTCTTCAACGGTGATAAAACAAATGCCGCTGGCGGTTCCCGGTCGCTGCCGCACGAGCACCAAGCCCGCTACTTTCACTATTTTTCCGTCATTAATGTGTTCAAGCTCTTTGCTGGATACCACACCAAGAGCATTCAATTGCTCGCGCACAAAGCTTACAGGGTGTTGTTTCAACGAAAGCGACGTCGCGGCGTAATCATGAATGACATGCTCGGAGAGCGTCATTTCGGGCAGTTGTACGTCCTGCTCACTTGCCATTAATTGCCCTTCAAAAAGGCCTATTGGTCTGTCGGCCAATGCGGAAGCCTCCCAGAATGCCTGCCGTCGGTCGAACCCGATAGACCGGAATGCATCGGCATCGGCCAGTTTTTCCAGTGCGGTATGGGAAATACCGGCTTCGAGGAGTTGATGAATATGCGTAAACGGCCGCGTACGGGCATTGGTCAGAATCTGCATTTCTGCCTCTTTCAAGCCTTTTACCTGCCTGAAACCAAGCCTCAATGCGCATTGTTTGCCGGGAATATTTTCAAGGGTATTGTCCCAAAAAGAGTGGTTAATATCGATCTCCCTCACTTCCACCTTATGATTCCTAGCATCGATCACGATCTGTGCCGGTCGGTAAAAGCCCATAGGCTGGCTGTTGAGCAGCGCCGCCGCAAAAACATCGGGATGGTGGCATTTGATCCATGAAGAAACGTAAACCAGCAATGCGAAACTGGCCGCATGGCTTTCCGGGAAGCCGTAACTCCCGAAGCCTTCAAGTTGTTTGAAAATACGCTCGGCGAAGTCTTTTTCGTAGCCATTGTCCACCATTCCGGTTACGAGCTTATCTTTTAATTTTGAAACAATCCCTTTGGATTTAAAAGTGGCCATGCTTCTTCGTAACTCATCAGCTTCAGTAGGCGTGAAACCCGCTGCTACTATTGCGATTTTCATGGCATGTTCTTGAAAAAGCGGGACACCTAATGTCTTTTTCAGAATATCTTCCAGCTCTTTTTTGGGATACTCGACCTTTTCTTCCCCGTTTCTGCGCCGCAGATAAGGATGCACCATATCCCCTTGAATAGGGCCGGGGCGCACAATAGCGACTTCAATTACAAGGTCATAAAAGCATTCCGGTTTCAATCTCGGAAGCATCGATTGTTGGGCCCTGCTTTCGATTTGAAAAACACCGATTGTGTCGGCTTTGCAGATCATTTTATACACTGCCTTATCATCGGGAGGAATGCTTGCCAGATCATGGATGATGCCATAATGCTGGCGGAGCAAATCGAATGCCTTGCGAATGCACGTAAGCATTCCTAATGCCAGCACATCTATTTTGAGGAAGCCTAATGTGTCAATATCGTCTTTGTTCCATTCAATGCAGGTTCGGTCTTCCATGCGCGCATTCAGGATCGGGCAAAGGTCAGAAAGCTTGCCTTGGGTGATCACAAAACCTCCCGTATGCTGACCGAGCTGGCGGGGGAAGCCCATATATTGCCGGGTGAGATCGAGGATTTTAATTAAATGCGGGTCATTAGGATTGAAACCGTGTTCGGTTATGAGTTTACCATCAAACCATTCGTCTGTAAATTCCCATAACGAACTTGAAAGTCGATTGATAGCGTCCATAGACATGCCCATAGCCTTCGCAACATCTCGCACGGCTCCTTTTTGATGTACTTGTGTAACAGTAGCAACAATGCCAGCCCTATCGCGGCCATATTTGTTGTAAATGTATTGCATGACCTCTTCCCGCCGCTCATGCTCGAAATCGACATCAATATCGGGCGGCTCATTTCGGGAGGAAGAAATGAAGCGTTCGAAAAGCAGATCAATTTCAACGGGATCTACGGAGGTAATTCCCAGGCAATAGCAAATCACAGAGTTGGCGGCTGAACCGCGCCCCTGGCAAAGAATTTTTTGCTCGTTGGCGAAGCGAACAATATCGTACACCGTAAGAAAATAGGCGGCGTAATTCATTTCTTCAACGAATTTGAATTCGTGTAGAATCTTCTCGTGTATATCGGGGCGAATACCGTTTGGAAACCGCTTTTTAGCCCCGATCCATGTCAAATGTATAAGTTCCTCCATCGGCGTCCTCCCTTCCGTAGTCAGCTCCTCGGGATACACATATTTCAAGCTATTTAACGAAAACCGGCAGGCATCCGCGATTTCCTGCGTGCGCTCGATGGCTTCCGGGAATTTCATGAAAAGCCGTTGCATTTCGGCAGCGGGTTTTAAATATCGCTCGGCGTTTTCGTGCAACCGGAAACCGGCATTGTAAATGGTGCATTTTTCTCGGACGCAGGTGAGCACATCCTGTAATTCGCGCCTTTGCAGGTTGTGGTAATGCACGTCGTTGGTCGCTACGAGGGGGATGTCAAATCGCTGAGATAGTTGGTCGAGCCGATAGAGTTTTTTCATGTCATCGCCCTGGTAGGAACGTATGGCGCCAAGATAGAGGCTGGTACCTAGGGCCTCGCGGTATTCTTTCAGGTTTCGGGTAAAAGCAGGGTCAAAATCAAAGGACTCATTCAAAGCAGACGGCGGTACGGCGATGAACCTGATACCTTCGGCATGGCGGTAAATATCAGCCTTGTAAAGGTCGCATTTGCCTTTTTCGGTACGGAGGTTCCCTTCGGTAAGCAATGCGGAAAGGCGGCTGTACGCCTCCCGGTTGGTAGGGTAGGCAAGCAGGCTGGGGCCGTCGAGCAAGTCCAGGCGGCAAGCGGGGATAATGCGGAAATCCTTGCCCTTCGCCGCTGCATGCGCGCGTACAATGCCCGCGAGCGTGTTGCGATCGGTAATGGCGATGGCTTTGTAACCCAGCTCAATAGCATGCCCAACCAGCTCCTCGGGGTGCGACCCGCCGCGTAGGAAGCTGAAATTCGTGGTGACTTGTAATTCAGTATAATTCATGTTGATGAAGTGTAATGCGGACAAACAGGCGATATCTTATGCGAAAAAGCCATGTATAAACCATTCGGGAAGTGCTTCTTCCGCTTCTTCGGAATAGGGGCCAAGCCTGAAAACCCAGTAGCGCTGTCCCTGCTGGTCTTCCAATGTATAGTAGTCGCGGTGGAGTCCCTGCTGCAACCACCATTCCTGCTCGATGCGCTCGGGACCTTCCGATTTATTGATATAATGAACCTTCCCTTTGTACCGGAAAACGGTAGGAGGATAATCCGGGACGGGCGCGGTCACTTCAATACTTTCAGGTTTTGGAAGGAGGAAAACAGGCCTTTGCCGATCTGTTCGCCAGCTTGTTTCGGGCTTCTCGCGCAGGGAAGTCACTGTTTTTACGGACCTTTCCGGCCAGTGGTGTTCATCGGGCAAATACCGGTGAACCGTTTCGGCGCCCGTCCGTCCGGTGACGGCATCGAGCAATTCGGTAATGGCCGCACTTTCGAAGCCGCCCGTTGTGTCCCAGATCGTTTCCTGCGAAACGTTCATATCTTCCACCTCGGGCGCTTCGAGCAGGAACAGCTCGATACCAAAACCAGGCGCAATGGTTTTGATTTTGAGTTCAAAAAGTCGGAAAAGGTGTTTGACATGATGGGAAGCCCGGTTAGTCACAATATCGATCTGCTGCGTTTTACCATCCACACGGAAACAGCTTAAAACGCCCTTACGAAGCCCCTTACCTTTTTTCGCCAGGCGCCCGCAAAGCATTTCAAGCAGTTTTTGCAAAGCTATTTCAATGCCTGTGGCTGTTACAATGGGTTCCAGGCAGGGAAGTCGTTCCTGGTAAGGAACGGCCTGGCGGATCGGCTCGATAAATTCCTGCGAGTACCCCAGCGCCTTATTTAATTTTTCCAGTAAATCCTCCCCGAAACGCCGGCGTAGCATTCTTGCGGGTATCTGAATGAAATTATGGATATGATAAAAACCCAGTTTCTGCATTTTTTCCAGGGTTTCGGGAGAAAGGCGCAGTGCGGCGGGAGGAAGTTTCAGTAATGCATTTCGCTGTTCCTCGTGTGGAATAATCGCTCCCGGGCGACCGAAATGCGCATGCGCCCAGGCTGTGCCGATCGTGTCGGCCATGGCTGCGCGTATAGTGTATCCGGCATTCGTGAGCCGGGTAGTAAGGTCATGCATATAGGGGTGCTCGCCACCCCACAAATACGCACACCCGGTCACGTCCAGGATAAGACCATCCGGCGCGTCCAGCGCAACTGTCGGGGTATAACGAAGGCACCATTCAGCGAGGGAATGCAATGCCTGCCGGGTAGTTTCTTCCTCATCGTCCAGCACCACAAGGGAAGGCAATATCGCCCGTGCATCTGCTACTACCATGCCGGTTTCTATGCCCAATGCCCCCGCTTCGGCACTCACCGCGGTCACCACCATGCGCCCGCGTTCCGGCGCAGCGAGTGCGAATTCGAGCCCGTACAGCTCCGGCCGGACCCGGATCTGGTGGTCCGTAGCCAGGTTTGGAAACCATATGGAGATGATACGGGTCGGCACTTTAATTTATTGATGATGAAGTGATTGAAATATACTGATATTAATAATATCTCAAAACAGATTACAATAATATCAAAATCTTTTGAAAAGTGCCAGCAATTTTTTTGCTTTGAGGAGATTATTTTACACACCTAAATTTTGAATAGTATGACTTCACAACAAGCTCCCTCGCTCTTCGAGCAAATCAGAAAATCCGACGACAACGGTAATGAGTTCTGGAGTGCCAGAGATCTGGCAAAAGTCCTGGAATACACCGAGTACCGAAATTTCAAAGAGGTGAACTAACCAGGAACAATCTTCTTCTGGCCGAAGCTGCTAAAACGGCTGGTGTTGTTGAACCTATCGACTATGCGATATTCCAGAATCACGGCTACATGGGATTGTATGGCGGGCTCGATGCGAAAGCCATTCGGGAGAAGAAGGGCTTGAAAAAGAGCCAGAACCTGCCCGACCACATGGGAAGTTCCGAATTGGCGGCGAATGTCTTTCGTGCTAAATAGCCCGGTTTTGAACGATTTTGAAAAGTTTTGAAAAAATTCTGCTTCAAAAATTTGCGTAAGTATTTGCTTACATATAATATTGTGTAAGCAAATACTTACATATATGTCCGTTGAAGCAAGAAGAGATGTCTTTCAGGCGATTGCAGATCCTACCCGCAGGCAGATCATTAATTTGATCGCTTATCAATCGATGAACCTGAATGCTATTGCTGAGAACTTTTCGATCAGCAGACCGGCTGTTTCCCAGCACATTAAGATTTTGATGGAATGCGGGATGGTGATGGTCAGGCAGGAAGGGCGGGAGCGGTATTGCGAGGCCAGGCTGGATGCTTTAAAGGAAGTGTCCAATTGGATCGATCAGTACCGGCAGTTCTGGAACACGCAGTTCGACTCTCTCGATCATTATCTGAACCGAATTCAAAACAACAATCAATCCGATCAATAACATGGAAAACCAGGTAACTAAAAAAGCAGAACTGAAAATCGTACGCCAGTTCAAAGCGCCGCAATCGCTCGTATTCAACGCCTATGCTTCCAGGGAAGCATTTGCAGAGTGGTGGGGGCCGGCGGGGTCTACGCTCACGCTTCTGAGTTTCGACTTTCGTGAAGGTGGAAGGACTCATTATAAGCTGGACAATCATGGAATGCTCATGTGGGCGCTTTTTCGCTACCAGAAAATTCAACAGCCGGATACCATCGAATTCCTAAGCTCTTTTACGGACCCTGAGGGGAACATCACTTCCTCGCCGTTCCCTTTCGATTTTCCTTTGGAAGTGCACAACAGCATTACTTTGAGCGAAGCCAATGGCATTACCACGTTGACACTTTACGCCGAGCCGGTAAATGCAACACCCGAGCAAGAGAAGACTTTTGCTGAGCTCAATGCAAGCATGAACAAAGGTTACGAAGGTACATGGGGCCAATTGGATGCTTACCTGGCAAAGGTACAGGCGTAATGCATTTCGGGTGTGCCGCTAACTCAATATATTGTGGCTCAGGGGAGTTGTAAAGCGGTTGAGCGTCTTTATGCTTTGTGTTTGGGCAGACGACATGATAAGTTTGCGATTCTTGTTTTCCACATCCATCCATACACGCATGAAAATGATCATTCCATTGATTCCCCTGATCATGACTTCGCTGCTACTGGCCTCAGTTCAAGGTTTCGGGCAGAATAGCAAGCCGGCGGTCAACTATCTGGGCATACCCGGGCCTATTGTGTTCCAAAAGAAGAACTACCAGCTGCATTGGGCGTCGCATCCGGATGCTTCGCTTTACAAACAGGAATACCTGGTGTCCGGCGATGGTTTCCCGAATTACAAATCGATGCTTACCATTGATTTTGTGATCGCGGCAGCCAGCGTTGATGACGCCGTGCGCACCAAGCTTCGTGAATTGGAACAGTTGAAAAAGACGCTGGACGTCAACTATGAGGTGATTTCCAATGCGGCTACCGGTGAAAAGATCATCGATTGCCTCCTCGGACAGACGGCGGCTGATGATACAAAAAGTATTTATGAACATGATGTGTACCGTTTTAAGGCGGTTACGGCGAAATCCGGGCAGAAAGGTATTTTGCTTTATGCGCTGAGTAACCGTGCTTACGGCAAGGATATTCAGTCTTTTCTGGCAAAATTGAAAGCTGAACGCAAGACGCTGATCGCGGATGTTGCCAAGGCATCTATTCCCGACATTATCATAAAGAAATGAAACACCGTTACGGCTATGGAAACCGCTACCCCAACTTTTGCTCCCGAACTTTACATTCCCAACGGCGTCAGGGACGTCGATTTCTACATCAATGGCCTCGGTGCTGTGGAACTTCGGCGTTTTAGTAACGACGATGGCACGATTCACGTTTCGGAGCTTTCCATTAACGGGGCTGTCTTCCATTTACATGAGGAGACGCGCAACCGAACGTTGTTCAGCCCGTTGCGCCATCGGGGATCCACCGTAACGATCGGGTTATTTGTGCAGGACGTCGATGCGTATATGGCAAGTGCTGTTGCGGCAGGTGCAAAAGTGATTTCACCGGCACAGGACTATGATTACGGC
>CAMLNK010000102.1 GCA_946481035.1 uncultured Dyadobacter sp.
CCGCCACCTGCGCTTCCGATTCGAAGGTATAGACAGCCAACTCGCTATCGATCTTTTCCTGAACGGTCACGAGCTCGCGCCGGCTTCCTTCCATTGCTGCGTGCAATGTAGCTTGGCTTCCGGATAGCGTATTCCGGTCCTTTTCGAGCACATCCACCTGCTTTTCGGCCTCGGCAAATGCGGCTGAAAGCTGCTGATATTCGGCTCTGAGGGCAGCTATTTTCTCTGTAATAGTAGTTTTTTCAACTGTTTCAAAATCCGCCAGATTCACCCGCGACAGCTGTTCCGAAAGCGTGTGAGCAGTATTTTCAAACCTTAAAATTTCATCTCTCAACACTTGCAACGGCTTCTCGATCTTTTCCGCTTTCTCTTTGGAAGCCGCTTCGATCTGCTCCGTCAATGCCTTCAATGCCGCTTCACCGGTCTTGATTTCTGCCTGCAAACGACTGCTTTCTGCAAACCGTTTCTCAAAACTTTCCCGGTCCGTTTTGCTGAATGCGGGCCAAATGAAAGCCTCATCATGAATTTTCAATCTACCCTGCGCCTCGGTATAACGCTGTTTTATCGAACCTTTCTGCTTTTCAAGACTTTCAATTTGATTAAAAATGCGCTCGATCGGCGATTGCAGCCGCCTTACCAGCCTTTCTTTTTCATCCAATGCATTCAACTGCTTTTCAATTGACGCTATTTCCGTGGACAATGCGCCGTCGGCCGTTAACACCTCCGGATGATGCAGCGAGCCGCAAAGCGGGCACGGCTCCCCTTCTTCGAGGTTGCCCGCATATTGATGTAGCGCAATTTTGGTATTAATATGCAGCAACTGGCGGTTCAGCTCCTTCCGGTTATTTTCGCCTGCTTCCAGATAGCCCAACACGCCCTTCTGAAAAATTTCCAGGGATGTTTCCGGTCCAAAACCGATGCCAAAATCGCTGGTAATCTCTCCTAACCGCTGCGCCAGGCCATCCGTTAAAGTTTTGATCTCGGTTGCAAGCGCTTCCGCCTCCGTTTTGATCGCCTGGCGGCTTTCGGTAAGGCTGTCGGCTGTGGTAAACCACGATTTCACGAGCCCTAGTTCGAGTACATCGCCTAATCCGGCTTTGCGATACTCATTGGCCGCTTCCAGCTCCTGTTTTTGCTGTTTTTGTATTTCAATGGCGTTTTCTTTCTCCTTCAACTGCTCCTCACCGCGGGCCAGTGCCTCTTTCCTTTTGATAACTGCCTGCGAATGTTCGATAATCCGCATGACTTTTTCGAACTCCTCGGCGGTTGCGAGCAGTTCCTCACGTTTTTCGAAACGCGGTTTTAATAGCTGCCATGTCTCCCGCTGCTTTTCGAGCAATGCGGCCAGCTCCGTAAGTCGGGCCTGGTTGGTTGCGAAAATGCGCTCGTCGCGTGCTATGGCGGTCAGCAGGTTGCTTTTCTGGTCAAAAATGGATTTGAAATGCAGCGAACAGGTCTCAAAAGTCTTCAATGCGACCTCGCGGTCCTGCATTGCCGACCGCTGGGCATCGAGAGTTGCCAGCCTGGTTTGCAACATTTGTATCTTTTCACTGGCGAGTTTGAGTTTCTGAAAATTGCTTTCCAGCTCCGTCTGGACCGCCAGTTCATTGGCAATTTGCTGAATTTGCAGCCGGATTTGCTCCAACTGCCGCTCGCCTTCTGTGAGCATCTCCTGCGTCACTTCACCCAGGCCCAGCAACTGGCCGTCCACATTCGATAATGCGAGATCGTTCTGCTTGCTTAGCGAGCCTACATTGCGGCTTAGGTCATATTTTTCGAGCTGGAAAAGCTCTTTCATCATTCTCGTCCGCTCGGCGTCTTTCAGTTCGATAAATTCCTGAAAACGCCCTTGCGGTATGATGATCGTCCGGCGAAAATTGTCGTAGCTGAGGCCGATAATGCTTTCGGTAGATTCGTTTTCGGCCAGCGGCACCCAGTCGTTTTCCTGCCAGACGTAGCCTTTTCGGTCAAAGGTTTTGACATCCTTGAAATTCTTGTTATTCCGCTTTCCGCGCACCGTAAACCGGTAACGATCCCCATTTTTGCCGGCAATGCATTCAAAATCGATGAGCAAGTCATCCGACCGGAGGTTCATCATATTGTAAGTACGGTCGTCGCCCGACTTGTTGAGCCGCTCGGTATCACCGTACAATGCATATGTGATCGCTTCCAGAATGGAAGACTTTCCACTGCCGACAGCCCCGAATATCCCGAACAACGAAGCGTCCGTCAACGGATCGAAATCAATTTCCTGCTCGGTTTGGTAAGAATAAAGTCCTTTGATTTTTAAGCGTTTGGGGATCATGCGGGGTTTCGGTATGTGGTAGCGTCCGGAATGTTGACCGCCGACCGCTGACCACCGACGGCCGATTAAGGATTCGACCACGGACGGCCGACCACCGACCGCCGATTATTTTTATGTTTACTTTAAGTATTAATTCATTCAATAAATGCGCTCTTGCAATTACAAATCGGCGGTCCGCGGTCGGCCGTCGGCGGTCAGTTCATCAACGCCGCCCTACAACCCCACCAGCAAATCATCCAGATATTCCCGCGTATTGCTCAGCCTCGGCACCTTGTTCTGGCCGCCGAGCTTGTGCTTCCGGCCCATCCATGCGTAAAAGGTGCCTGCGGGAGCAAAATGTACTTGCGGGCGTGTGAGAGCCATGTCTTTGTAACGTTTGGCATCATAATCGGAGTTGACTTCGCGCAATGCGGTATCCAGCGCGTGCACGAACGCGTCACGGTCCTCCGGTTCTTTGGTGAATTCGATGATCCATTCATGGCAGCCGCGCGAGCCGTCGCCCATGTATACGGGGCCGGCGGTATAGTTGGCTACCAGCGAGTCGGTCTGGTGTGCTGCTACCTTTATGGCGTGGTCGGCATTCTCGACGATCACTTCTTCCCCGAAAGCATTGATAAAATGCTTCGTACGTCCGCTTACCTTCACGCGGAACGGGTAGGTGGAAGTGAATTTCACAGTATCGCCGATCAGGTAGCGCCAAAGTCCGGCGTTGGTAGAGATCACCATCGCGTAATTTTTCCCTACTTCCACTTCATCCAGCAACAATGCCCTGGGATGCTCCTTACCGAGCTCTTCAATAGGTATAAATTCATAAAAAATGCCATAATCGAGCATGAGCAGCATTTCTCCCACCCGGTTAATATCGTCCTGGATCGCAAAAAAGCCTTCCGACGCACTGTAAGTTTCAAGGTACAGCACCTGGTCGGAAGGGAAATATTTGGTCATGAACAAATCGCGGTAGGGCTCGAACGAAACGGCTCCATGCACGAAAACCTCAAAGTCGGGCCAGACTTCCAGCATATTTTTCTTGCCGGTACGTTCGAGAATCTGGTCGAGGAGCACGATCGTCCAGGTAGGCACGCCGAGAATGCTCGTCACGTTCTCCTGCGAGCAGATCGACGCCATCTTGTCCAGCTTGCTTTCCCAGTGATCCATTAATGCTACTTCCAATGGCGGCGTGCGCATAAATTCAGCCCAGGAGGGCAGGTTTTGCATAATCACCGCCGACACGTCGCCGATCTGGGTATAATCATCAAAAGGATTGGCATGTAAAGTCCCGCCTATCGAAAGGCCTTTTCCATCGAAAACGCGGGTATCCGGCCGGTTGTTGATCAGGAGGGTCATCATATCCTTACCGCCTTCGTAATGGCATTCTTCCAGCGCCTCGGGCGAAACGGGCAGGAATTTACTCCGCGCATTCGTGGTACCCGACGATTTGGAAAACCACTCGATCTGCGACGGCCAGAGCACATTCGGTTCGCCTTTCAGCACGCGCTCGATGTAAGGATAAAGCTGTTCGTAAGCCGAAACAGGCACCTGCTCCTGAAATTCCTTCACCGTTTTGATCTGCGCGTAATTATAGCGGCTGCCCCATTCGGTGTAACGGGCGGTTTCGATCAATTCGGAAAATATACGCTGCTGGGTTTCAATGGGGTACTTCATAAACTGTTCGATCCGTTCGAAGCGCCGCTTCAAAAACCAGACAGTCATATCATTTACCAGCTTCATAAAGGTCTATTAGTTAGAAATACGCAAGTCTGTAAAAATAGCAATAAAAAATGGTGCGAGAACAGTTGGAAGCCGTTCTCGCACCATTCAAAAAAATATACCAGCCGGTCGCTATCTGTCGAAGAACATGTTGCTGCCACCGGCTTTCCGGCTGATCGACGACGACAATTCTGCACGCTCTTCTTCCGCCAGCACGCGCGCTGTCCGCCCCTGGCGCGTCACATGCGTACCCGTGATCTGGAACAGCGCCTCACCCAGCAACGGGTCGCGCGGGTCGCCGTAAGGGAAGAGGAGATTGCCCTCGCTCACCTTCACATCCGGTTCAAAACCAACATGATAGTCCGATTTTTTATCCTTGTTCAGGGATTTTGAAACAATCGGCTGCAATCCCACTTTAATGCCGTTATTCTCATCGCTGATCGTGATCGAGCCTACATTCTTGCCCACTGTTTTGCCCCCGACCAACGTAACAGTCATAAAAGGCTTCAAGCCGTTGATCACCAGCTCGCTCGCCGATGCCGTACGCGACGATACCAGCACCACGAGGTGTTTCAGGTCGCTACCGACATTCTGGCTCTTGGTCACGAATTTGTCGTAGAAATAGGACTCCCCGTATTTTTTGAGGCTCGTTTCGGTGACCTGCTTGTTGTATTCTTTGTAGTAAAACACATCATTGGCCGTAACCTTGCCGATCAGGCTCGCCAGGTTCGTTGCTGAACTGACATAACCGCCGGGATTATAGCGCAAGTCGAGTACCAGCGCATTGATATTGCTGTTTTTAAACTCTGAAAAAATCGCGTCCAGTTTCTTGTCGTAAGCCTTGCTGGTCGTCTGATAGGGCTCCGGAATGAACTGATGGTAAACTACATAGCCAATTTTACTCGCGCCAATCGTATAAACCGAATCGAAAAATACCGGATCCTCCTGCAACACAATAGGCGTCACCTCCCTGATGGTAGTGGTTTCCTTCAATGTGCCGTCCTTGATATCAGCCAGGGTGTAGCTCACCTTATCCTGGGTAT
Organism: uncultured Dyadobacter sp.; assembly: GCA_946481035.1. The sequence continues at coordinate 5,056 of CAMLNK010000102.1, forward strand.
TCAGCAATTTCGAATAGTTCGAATCGGTCAGCTTCTGGCCATTTACACTGCTGAAAACATCGCCGCGCATAAAACCGGCCTTGGCAGCGGGCGAACCCGGTATGACGTAAAGCACAACGCCGACCACATTGCTGGTATTGGACGGGAAATACACCAGCTTGTACTCCATTCCGCTGGTTTTCGATTCCCCTCCCAGCGACGCTTCGAGTTCCTTCGCGCTTTCCTGCATCCACGAAAACCGGTCGCCGTCGGGGCGCGCCGTCGCGTCGTATTTGTAAAGCAGGGAGCTGAAAAAGTCGCTCGGCGTTTTGCTGTAATCGGGCGAAGCGGTAATGTGGTCCGTCCAATAGTACCAATATTTCATGTTGGTATAAATCCATTGGTTGGTTTCGGTATCGTTTTTGGGGTCTGCGTTTTTTTCCTTACACGAAAAAACAAACGCAGCGAGTAAAATGACAGGTAGGAGAAGTCTCAGTTTCATAGATTTCCGTTCATTTCTAAAAATACCTTTTCGATTATGCAGCAAGCTTCGTCCATTTGGGCCTCATTGATTACCAATGGCGGCGCGAAACGGATTTTGTTGCCGTGGGTAGGTTTGCACAGCAGCCCTTTTTCCATCATTTTGTAACATAGATCCATGGCCGTGCTGCTGTCCTCCGAATCGTTGATCACGATCGCATTCAGCAACCCCTTTCCTCTAACGCTTTCGATCAGGGAACATTGCTTTTGAAGCTCCTGCATTCTCCTGCGGAAGATCTGACCCATTTGCTCGGCATTTTCGGCCAGGTTTTCGTCCTGCACTACTTGTAATGCGGCGATCGTGACGGCGCATGCGAGCGGGTTGCCGCCATAAGTTGAACCATGCTCGCCGGGAGCGATCGTGAGCATCACCTCATCATCCGCAAATGCAGCAGAAACCGGCATGGTACCGCCCGACAATGCTTTTCCAAGGACCAGGATATCCGGTTTCACGCCCTCCCAGTCGCACGCCAGGCGCTTTCCCGTGCGCCCGATGCCAGTTTGCACCTCGTCGGCGATGAAAAGGACATTGTATTTAATACACAAGTCCCGCACGCCTTTAAGATAACCCTCATCCGGCACCACCACACCCGCTTCACCCTGAATGGGCTCCACCATAAAACCGGCGATATTCGGATCGCTTTTCAGGAGATTTTCCAGCGCCTCGAGGTCATTATAGGGAATGATTTCGTAGCCGGGAAGGAAGGGGCCATAATCATTGGTAGAAGAAGGATCCGTCGAAGAAGAGATCGCTGCCAGCGTCCTGCCCCAGAAATTGCCGGCCGCGTACACTGTTTTCGCCTTTCCCGGCTCGATACCCTTCACTTTATACGCCCATTTCCGGGTTAGTTTCAATGCGGTTTCGCCACCTTCCACGCCGGAATTCATCATCAACACCTTATCATACCCGAAATAATCACAAAGAAACTTCTCACACTCGCCGAGGCGGTCGTTATAGAATGCACGGGAAGTGAGCGTCAGCTTCTGCGCCTGCTCCATCATCGCATTTACAATTTTTGGGTGGCAATGGCCCTGGCTCACCGCGCTATATGCCGAAAGGAAATCGAAATACTGCTTCCCCTCCACATCCCACAAAAAAACTCCCAAGCCCCGCTGGATTACTACCGGCATCGGCTTGTAGTTATGCGCACCGTAGCGGTATTCCAGCTCCATGGCATGTTGGGAAGGTGATATATCGGTGGTGTCTGTATAGCTTTTCATTATGATATTCAAATAGTTAGGAACTTCATTTTGAGATATGTAAAATTACGGAAAAGCGTATTAATTTTGCAGCATAATCTCAAGGGGTGCCCTACCGAACGGGCTGAGATCATACCCATTTAACCTGATCCGGGTAATGCCGGCGTAGGGAGAGAAAGCCGGAACCGGCTGTTTTCTGTTAACATTTTATCGAACTTTCTGATAGGTGGCCCCTGCCTGTTGTAATTATTGATCGCAATGCGAAAAATTACTACTTATCTGCTGGCATTCATGCTCAGCACCACCTCACTCCTCTCTTTTGCCCAAAAGCTGACGGTCTCAGGCCGTGTGACCGACTCCGAAGACGGTAAACCACTCCCCGGCGCAACCATCAAAGCCGGCGAAATCCGCGGCACAAGCACCGACAAGGACGGCAATTTTGTTTTGAAAAACATTTCCGACAATATCGATGCCCTGGACATTTCCTACATCGGCTATCAGACTTCAAAAGTAGCTCTGAACAATTCGAATCAATTGGAAATCAAACTCAACAAGAGCACTTACCAGGCGGATGAAGTGATTATCAACGCTACCCGCGTGAACGACAAGACCGGTATGGCCTATACCAATGTGACCGCGGCGCAGATCGATAAGCAAAATATGGGACAGGACCTGCCCGTACTCCTCAATTTCTCGCCTTCCCTCGTGAGCACGAGCGACGCGGGCGGGGGCGTGGGCTACACAGGCATACGCATACGAGGCTCCGACGCGACGCGCATTAATGTGACGGTGAACGGCATTCCTTATAATGATGCTGAAAGCCAGGGCGTTTTTTGGGTGAATATGCCCGATTTTGCGTCTTCGGTGAGCAGTATCCAGATCCAGCGCGGCGTAGGAACTTCTACGAATGGTGCTGGCGCATTCGGTGCTTCGGTGAATATCAATACCAATGCATTCCGCGAAAAGGCTTATGCGGAATTGAATAACTCTTACGGCTCTTTCAATACATTTAAAAACACGTTGAAAGTCGGTTCGGGCTTGATCAAGGATAAGTTCACTTTCGATGCGCGGCTGTCGAGGGTTTCTTCGGATGGCTTTGTGGACCGGGCTTCTTCGGAACTGCATTCCTATTACCTTTCGGGCGGGTATTTCGGCAAGAAGAGTTTTGTGCGGGTAAATGTATTTTCGGGAAAAGAGCGCACCTACCAATCGTGGAACGGTGTGCCGGAGGCTAAGCTGCGCGGCGATCGCGAGGGCATTCTGGCCTATATTGAGAGAAATGGTTTAGGGGAAAAAGACGCCCAAAACCTGCTCAATTCCGATAACCGTACTTATAATTCTTACACCTACAAAAACGAGGTGGATAACTATCGCCAGGATCATTACCAGATCGTTTCTTCCCATAACCTGAGTAATAAACTGACATTCAACCTGAATGCATTCCTCGTTCGCGGATTGGGTTATTATGAACAATATCGCGCTGGCGACGATTACAGTAAATACAATTTGCCTAATGTGATCGTCGGTAAAGACACACTCACCAGTACCGACTTCATCCGTCGCCGCTGGCTGGACAATTACTTTTACGGAACCACATTTTCCTTCGATTACAACAGTTTCAAAAAGCTGACTGCCAGCTTCGGCGGTGGCTGGAACCAGTACGACGGCGACCATTACGGCCAGATCATCTGGGCACGCAATGCCGGAAACATCGAGAATGAGCATCAATACTATTTCAGTACGGGCAAAAAGAAGGATTTCAACCTGTACGGAAAGCTGTACTACGCATTCACGGATCAGCTGACCGCATTTGCCGACTTGCAATACCGCCGTGTGAGCCACGCCATTCACGGAACGGATAATGACCTGGTTCAACTCGCATTCGATCAGTCGTATTCATTCTTTAATCCAAAAGCTGGCCTTACTTATCAATTGGCGGAGCAGAGCTCGGTTTACGCGTCTTATAGCATCGGAAACCGCGAGCCTAACCGTGATGATTTCACTTCTTCAACAGCCAATCTTTTCCCTAAAAGCGAGCGTTTGCAAAATGTGGAAGCCGGTTTTCGTACGCAACAAGGCAAATGGGCATTTGCAGCGAACTATTATTTAATGAGTTATAAAAACCAGCTCGTGCTTACCGGCCAGATCAACGACGTGGGCGGTTCCGTG
>CAMLNK010000103.1 GCA_946481035.1 uncultured Dyadobacter sp.
TGGCTATTACAGCAACATCGGCGACCGGGGAATGAAGCTTTCCGGCGGACAAAAACAGCGTATCTGCATTGCCCGGGCTGTTTTGAAAAACCCACCGATCATGCTCCTCGACGAAGCGACCTCAGCCCTGGATACCGAATCGGAAAAACTGGTGCAGGAAGCGTTGAATAATCTGATGAAAAACAGGACGTCGCTTGTGATCGCGCACCGCCTGAGCACGATCCAGAATGCGGATACGATCCTGGTGCTGGAAGAAGGCAAGATCATCGAACAGGGTAACCACGCAGAGCTCATCGCGCGCGAGGGACTCTACAAGCGCCTGATCGATATGCAGACTTTTTCGGAAGCCTAAATGACGGATACTGTAAAGATATCGATCGCATTATGTACCTATAACGGCGAGCAGTTTTTACGCACCCAGCTCGATTCGATCCTCGCTCAGAGCTTTCTCAATTGGGAGTTAGTGGTGGTAGATGATGTTTCGACCGATGGTACCTGGGATATTTTGCAGGATTATGCGGCCAAAGACGGGCGTTTCAAATTATTCAGAAACGAAAAAAACCTGGGTTATAACCGGAATTTTCAAAAGGCGCTGGGCCTTTGCGAGGGCGATTACATTGCCATTTGCGACCAGGACGACATCTGGCATCCCGACAAACTGAAACTCCAACTGGCAGGAATCGGTAATAGTCTTTTGATTTACCATGATTCGGAGTTCATCGACCGTTCGGGCGATCCTATGGGCCTTAAAATTTCGGATAAATTCCATTTTTACCGCGGCTCGTCACCGGAGGCATTTCTGTACCTGAATTGTGTTTCGGGGCACGCCATTCTGATGAAAAAAGACCTGTTAAGCAAAGCGCTGCCTTTCCCGGATGGCTTCCATTATGACCAATGGCTTGCATTTGTGGCTGCCAGCGCCGGATCTGTCGACTTTGTAGCGAAGGTACTCGTCCAGTACAGGCAGCACGAGCGCAATACGACCGATATTCTTGCCAGGCGAAAAACCGAACGGAGCCGTGATTTGAAACTGGCTGAACTTGAAAAAGAGTCGGCCTGGATCGCTCAATGCGCTGAAAAAGCGAACGGCGACACCCGCGTCCTGCTCGGCCGGCTGGCGACGTTGAGCAAATCACGTAAGCATTCGTTCGCGGCACCGCAATACGGTTTTGCGATCTGGCAACACCGCGAGACCCTGTTAAGCCTTTTGAAAAAATCCGGGATCAGCAAGTTCTTCTATGTAGTGAGAAAGATCTGGGGCAGCAAAGCAAAAAAACTCCTATGAGTGTAATAGTCAGCATTATCATACCGTCCTATAATTACGGTTTTGTGATCGGGGAAACCCTTGAAAACCTGTTAACACAACGTTTCCAGGAATGGGAGGCGCTTGTGATCGACGATGGTTCTTCGGACAATACCGGGGAAGTAGTAGCAAAATACACCGCCCGCGACAGCCGTATTCAATACATCCGGCAACCCAACAGCGGCGTTTCCGTGGCCCGAAACCGGGGTTTCAGGCAATCGAAAGGGAAGTACATCCAGTTTCTGGACGCCGACGACCTTCTGAGCGCCGATAAACTGGCTATTCAGGTCGATTTCCTGGAACGCCATCCCGATGTAGACATTGCCTACACGGACCACCTGTATTTCGAAACGGACAAGCCGGATGTTTTCTACCCCGATTATGAAATGAACCATAACAATTGGTTGCCGAAAATCGATGCGCGGGGCTATGAGGCTGTGAATACGTTGATCTACTCAAATATTGCGGTAGTGAGCAGCCCGGTTTTGCGCAGGGCGATCGTTGAAAAAGTAAACGGTTTTCCGGAGTTGAGCAATTATACCGAGGATTGGGAGTTCTGGTTCAATTGCGCCATCAATGGCGCGCGCTACACGTTCGTGGGTGACGATAGTGCCCGGACGCTCATTCGCATCCACGCGCGGAACACCAGCAGGAACATCCAGATTATGCAGGCCGGCGAGCTCGAATTCCGGAAGCGGATCATCACGGCGGTAAGTAAATCTTCTATTTTAAGCCAGGAAGAAAAACAAAAGCTGCTCGACAGGAACAGTGCCAGCACCCAAAAGCTGTACAAATACATGATGTACCATGCCAACCTGTTGAGCCCCGGACAAATGAGACTGTTATCGGGACTCGTCGACAGGAAGACATTTGTTTCCTACTATTTTAAATCACTGAATTACAAGCGGAAAGCGCTGTTCAAAAAAGGGAGGTAATATGCTGCCTATTGAAATCGACATTATCATATTAAGTTACGCCCGTACCGAAGAGCTCAAAAAGGTGACGCTCGACGGGATCGACACCCTTATGAAATCGGAAGACCCGCAAAAGATCAGGTTCAATATCGTCGTGGTCGAATCCAACAAAGAGCTGAAACCCTATCAATATCCGGGTACAAAGACGGTGTACCCGTGGCAGCGCTTCGGCTATCACCGGTACATGAATATCGGCATCGGCATGACCAAGGCCCGTTGGGTGTGTATTTGTAATAACGATTTACTTTTCCATCCGAACTGGGCGACCGAGATCCTTCGGGCGTTTGAAGCTGACTCCACGCTTTGGAGCGCGTGCCCGGCTTGCAGTATCCACCACCCCGAACATGGCGTGGCGTTGAACAGCGGCCTGCATTATGGTTATGAGGTCCGCAGGGAGCTTGTGGGCTGGTGTATTTTTTTCAAGAGGGATATGCTGAAAATCACCGGGAAGCTCGACCCCGCATTCAAATTCTGGTTTGCCGACAACGACTACGGAAATACGCTCCGGAAACACCATTTGAAGCACGCCCTGGTAACTTCATCACTGGTAGACCACCTTGAAAGCCGGACATTGAAAACCAAAACAACGACCGAACAAATGCAGCTCACCAGCAGGGAGCGGTTTTACTACGAGTACAAATGGGAAGGCCGAAGCTTTTTCTCTTACCTGAACCGTGTGCGCAAATTCAACAAGGAACTGCGGAAAATGAAGTAGGCTCAGTCCGGTTTCATTTTCCGTAGCCGGAGCATCAGTTTGTACGGGAAAGAGAACGTCGCCACACGGGAATGCCGGGTGGTCCAGATGAGCCGGACAAGCTGCCATTTCGAAAACCATTTCTCTGTGACTGCCTGTTGCAGGAAAACCTCATAAGCATCGCGTTCGATCCGTTTCAGGCTGGAATCCGGCACACCGTCGATATTCAACGGGAGCAAATGCGGCCACTTTTTATGCACTTTCAGAATCTGCGCCCGCCAGGTCTGGTTGAAATTACCCTCTGAGAAATGCTTTAATAATACTTCGAAAGTAACCGCGACCTGGTACCGCTGGTTTACGGCTATTGAAAAATCGAGGTCGTAGCCGTGAAACCCTTTCAGCAAATTTTCATCAAACGGAAACTGCTGTACCGCTTCTTTGCGCGTACACATCCAGCAGCCGTCTATACACGCTACCTGCGAGAGCACCTGGTTGCGCGGGTTTCTGTATTCGACGGTTTCCTTCCAGCCGGTATGCCGGTAACCCTGCACAAGATTGGCGTAAAAGCCGCCGTTTTCCTGCAAATGGTAGTTGTACCAGCTCGACGGCGCCAAAGATTTGTAACCGCCACCCGCAATCCCCAGCAAACCAAGCTGCGGATTTTGATTGAAAATTTCCAGGACTTTGATTCCCCAGCCGGCTGTTCTTAATTCAATGTCCTCATGCATGAAACACAGGACATCGAACCGGGCCCGTTTTGCGCCTTCATTATATACTTCACAAATCCCCCGGCTCCCCGTGTGATTATCAATAGCAATAATTTCATGCACCACACCGACTGTATTTCGTATATTTTCCGAGACCTGGGCCAGCTCTTCCGAATTGGCCGAGCAAATAATAATAGAGATCATCCAAGCTATTTAACCGGTGCCAAAAGTACGGCCAAATTCAGTAATCCGGACGCTCTCAGCGGTTATTCCAGTAGAATATGACGGTATCCGGCATTTATAGGTATCCATAAACAATTTCTGCTTTTCATGAAACGCGTATTACTACTGCTGCTCCTCGCCTGCGCGACCACCTCGTTTGCGCAAGTCAAATTTGCCCGGCTGTTCTCCGACCACGTCGTGCTGCAACGCCAAAAGCCGATTCCCGTGTGGGGATGGGCCAAGCCTGGCGAAAAAGTGAAAGTTACACTGGCAGGACAAACGATGGACGCGAAGGCAGATCCCTCAGGAAAGTGGCGGGTAAATTTTAAACCCCTGGAAGCAGGTGGGCCGCATTCGTTGCAGGTAAGCGCCAAATCGGGTAATGCATCCGTGAGCGATGTACTGATTGGTGAAGTCTGGCTTTGCTCGGGGCAATCGAATATGGAATGGCCTGTTTCGGCAGCCAAAAATTATGAACAAGAGCGCAAGAACGCCGAATTTCCGCAAATCCGCCATTTCCGTGTCGACCATTTGGTGACGCTCCAACCCGAACAGGACCTCACCGCCGGCGAATGGAAAGTTGCCGGCTCGGAGACTGTCGGCGGCTTTACCGCCGTAGGTTTCTTTTTTGCCCGTGAACTCTATCAAAAACTGAATATCCCGATCGGCATCCTGCACTCCTCGTGGGGCGGCTCACAAATAGAAGGCTGGATCAGCAAGGAAGCCATGCTGGGCAACGATGAATTGCGTTCTTATGCCCAAAACCTGCCTAAAACGTGGGAAGAAGCAGACGGGATTATGGATAAAAAGCTCAAAAAACAGCTTTTCAAGAACGCATCTTACGACCCGACCTGGGAAGATGAAAAGAAATATATTTCGCCGGATGTGGATCTCGCAAGCTGGCAAAAAACCGCTGACGCCGTAGGGCAATGGGATTGGAAAGGGCTTATGGGCTTCCGCGGCAAAGGCTATATGGCTAAGGAAGTTTCAATTCCCTCCGACTGGGTGGCAAAGCAGACTGCCCTTTCGCTTGCTGAAAACGACGGGCCCGTTGAAGTGTATATCAATGGCAAACCCGTCTACGATGGCGCAGCCAAAGGCCCGCGCAAAATCCAGGTTCCCGCAAACACCTGGAAAGAGGGAAAGAATATACTGACCCTCAAAACCGGCAATATGGTGAGTGCCGCCTGGTTCGGTCCGGGGCTGATGGGCTCGGCCAATGACCTTTATCTGGAAGACGGAAGCCGCAAGACAAGTCTGGCCAAAGACTGGTACCTGATGCCTGCATTTGCCGAAAAGCACGAGTATGCACATTTGATGAACAACGTGGGCACTACTATTTACAATGCGATGATCGTGCCGCTCCTTCCGTTCGGCATTCGTGGCGCGCTCTGGTACCAGGGCGAAAGTAATGCAAGCCGCGCTTACCAGTACCGTCAGGCATTTCCGCTCATGATCAACGACTGGCGCAAGCTTTGGAACGATGAATTCTCGTTTTACTGGGTGCAATTGTCCAGCTTCGGCACCGATCGCGACAGCAATAAGGGCAGCAACTGGGCCGAGCTCCGCGAGGCGCAAAACCTGACATTAAGCCTTCCCAAAACCGGCATGGCTGTTACTACCGACGTGGGGAACCCCAACGACATCCACCCGACCAACAAACAGGACGTGGCCCACCGCCTGGCTACCAATGCATTGAAATACGATTACGGCCAGAATATCCCGTATGCCTCACCATTATACGACCAAATGCAGATCGACGGCAGTAAAGCTGTTATCTCCTTTAAAAACGCAGAAAACGGGCTGACGATCAAGGATCGCTACGGCTATCTGAAAGGATTCGAAATTGCCGGGGACGATAAGGTTTTCCATTATGCCAAAGCAGAGATACAGGGCAGCAAGGTATTTGTTTCGAGCCCGAACGTGAGCAAACCGGTTGCGGTGCGCTACGCATGGTCGGATGCGCCGGAAGATGCTAACTTGTACAATGCCGACGGCTTTCCTGCCAGCGCCTTCCGTACGGATTCCTGGCCGGGCATTACTGTAAATGCCCGTTTTGAATAACCCTGTTGTAGATCTGCTTTTTTAAAAGTTTCTATGTTAAAACCATTATCGTGGTGTATCGGCGGCCTTGCATTGTTACTGGCTGGTGCACAGACCGTTTCGAATCAAAACGACGACCAGCGCGAATGGCGTGAGTACCTCGGCGGCCCCGACCGCAACCACTACTCGCCATTGACGCAGATCAATAAAGAGAATGTCAAAAACCTGAAAGTAGCCTGGACCTGGTCCATGCCTGATTCCGGCCAAACGCAGGTAAACCCGATCATCGTGAACGGTGTGCTCTACGGAGTTACCGCCACGGTGCAAGCTTTCGCGCTCGACGCCGCTACGGGCAAGCAACTCTGGCTGTTCGGTGATAAATCCAAAAACGGCTCGAATACCAGCCGTGGCCTGACTTACTGGGAAGATGGCGACGACAAACGCATCCTGCACGCAATGGGCGCGTACCTGTATGCGCTCGACGCGCGCACGGGGAAAGTGATCAAGCGCTTTGGCGACAATGGCCGCATTGACCTGCACACGGGCCTTCCGGAGACTGCCAAAAACAAGTATATGGTTTCCAATACGCCGGGGACGATCTTCGAAGATCTGATCATCATGCCATTGCGGCTTTCGGAGGATTCCGACGCTGCTCCGGGGGATCTCAGGGCATTCAATGTGCGTACCGGCAAGCTCGTCTGGACATTTCACACCATCCCCTATCCGGGCGAATTCGGTTACGAAACTTTCCCTCCCGATGCTTACAAAAATACCTACACAGGGGCGGCCAATAACTGGGCCGGCACGGCGATCGACCGCAAACGGGGCATTCTGTATGTACCGACCGGTTCGGCAGGCTACGATTTTTACGGGGGCAAACGCAAAGGGGCCAATCTGTTTTCCAACTGCCTGCTCGCGCTCGACGCCCGCACGGGCAAGCGCATCTGGCATTACCAGACCATGCACCACGACCTTTGGGACCGCGACCTGCCGGCCCCGCCCAACCTGATCACCGTCACACAAACCGGCGCCGACGGCAAACCGCACAAAATCGATGCGGTGGCGCAGGTCAGCAAACAAGGATATGTATTCATTTTCGACCGGGTGACAGGCAAGCCATTGTTTCCGATCAAGGAAGTTGCCGCTCCCAAAAGTGCATTACCCGGTGAATATCCGTGGCCTACCCAGCCCGTGCCGAGCAAACCCGCACCTTATGCAAGACAGGCTTATACCTTGACAGAGAACGACATCAGCATCCACGCACCCGACCGCGATTCTTTGAAAATCAAATTCAAAGGCTATAAAAAGGCGCTCTTCGCCGCACCAAGTAAAGAGGGCACGGTGATTCTGCCGGGTTTCGACGGCGGTGCGGAATGGGGTGGCGCTGCTGCTGATCCGAAGGAAGGCATTCTGTATGTAAACAGCAACGAAATGGCCTGGATACTGACGATGAAGGATACCCCGAAAGAAAGCGAGCTGTCTAACCTCAGTCCCGGTGAAAAAGTTTACACCACCTATTGCTTGACCTGCCACGGGCCTCAGCGGAAAGGCAATGCAAAAAGCGGTTATCCCTCGCTCGTCGACATCGGCACGCGACGCGACAAGGCATTCGTAAACCAGCTGCTCTTGACCGGAAAAGGTATGATGCCGGGCTTCACGATGCTTACGGCCGCTGAAAAGCAATCGCTGGTCTCATTCCTGTTTGGAGATGAAAAAGTAGAAGCTGTTTCAGAGACGCCGGCTTCGAAAAAGGTTTACCTGCCTTACCAAAGCACGGGTTACAACAAGTTCCTGGACGCGAACGGCCTGCCTGCCATTTCGCCGCCATGGGGCACGCTCAATGCGATCGATTTGAACACGGGTAAGTTCCTTTGGAAAATACCATTCGGAGAAGTAGAATCACTCAAAGCGAAAGGCGTTCCTACGACGGGTACCGAAAACTACGGCGGCCCGGTGGTCACCGCCAGCGGATTGCTTTTCATTGCCGCTACCAAAGACGGAAAGTTCAGGGCATTCGACAAAAAAACCGGCAAAATGCTTTGGGAAACACAATTGCCGGCTGCCGGGTTTGCTACGCCCGCTACGTATGAAGTCAATGGAAAACAGTATGTGGTGATTGCCTGCGGCGGCACTAAGCTGGGTACTAAAAAAGGTAACCAGTATGTAGCTTTCGCATTAGAATAATTAAATCCCTGCGACCCATTCGCGCAGCTTTTTCCGGCCCGCTTCGTCGGGCAAACGCCCTTCGCCGGCGCCGAGATTGTCTACCAGGTGCTTCACATCCGAAGTGCCTGGTATCACGCAGGTGACGGCGTCGTTGCTGATAATGTATTTCAGAAACAACTGCGCCCAGCTCCTGATATCGTAATCTCCTGCCCAGGCAGGCAATTCCTTGCCTTTCACGGCGCGAAACAACGCGCCCTGCTCGAACGGCTCATTGATGATCACCGCTACGCCTTTATCTTTTGCCGCTTTGAGCAAACTCTTCTCTGCATTCCGCGAGCGTATGGAGTAGTTGAACTGCACAAAATCAATATCTTCTGATTTAACAATCTGTTCCAGGCGCGCATGGGAAGCATCCGTGTAGTGGGTGATCCCGATGTAACGTATTTTGCCCGCCGCTTTCCAGTCTTTGAGCGTTTTGAGATGGGTTTCCCAATCCTGCAAGTTGTGTACCTGCATCAGATCGATCTTTTTCCGCTTCATTTTCTGCAACGAGGTATTCATCTGGTCGATCCCTTCCTGCTTTCCGGTTGTCCAGACCTTCGTAGCAAAGAAAAACCGGTCGTTCAGTTTCAAATCCGTGGTCAGATCGCCGATAACCTGCTCCGCGCGCCCGTACATAGGCGAAGCGTCGATCAGTTTACCGCCCATTTCCTGCATTTTTTGCAAAACTTCCTTCAATGGCGCCCGCTCAGCCGCTCCCGCTCCGACGTCGAACTGCTGCCATGAGCCTAGTCCT
>CAMLNK010000104.1 GCA_946481035.1 uncultured Dyadobacter sp.
TTTCAGTTTGTCGAAAGATTCCATTTCTGCCGCAAGCATAAGGCCTTTTCCGCGGATTTCCTTGATTTCCGGGTGAATTAACAGCGATTTAAAAAGCTCACCTTTGGCAATGGCAGCTTCGGGCAGCCGCCCGTCGATCGTTACCTGCAATGCGGCAAGTGAGGCCGCGCAGCTTACGGGATGTCCGCCAAAAGTGGTAATGTGGCCCAGTATCGGGTTGGTTTTGAGCACTTTCATAATCTTTTGCGATGCCATAAAGGCCCCGATAGGCATGCCGCCACCCATTCCTTTGGCACTCAGCAGGATGTCCGGATAAATGCCGTATTGCTCAAATGCCCAGAAGCTTCCAGTACGGCCAAAGCCTGTTTGTATTTCATCTAAAATGAGCAACGTGCCGGTTTCTGTGCATTTCCGGCGCAATGCAACTAGGTATTCGGCCTCAGGAACGCGTACGCCCGATTCTCCGCCGATCACCTCGATGATCACAGCGGCAGTTTGACCGGTAATTTTTTCAAGGTCAGGCAAGTAGCCGTGCTGAATATGCTTTACCCCGGGCAGGAGCGGACGGAAATTCCTTTTGAAAAATTCCGCACCCGCAAGGCTCAATGCGCCTTGGGTAGCCCCGTGGTAGGCATTGTAGCAGGAAATGAATTCGCGCCGTTTGGTAAACCGTTTCGCCAGTTTCATCGCGCCTTCCACCGCTTCCGTGCCCGAATTGGTAAAATATACATTGTCGATCAGTCCGAAAGGCGAGGAGTTAGGGGCATCCAGGCACAGCGTATCTGCCAGCGCTTTTGCGAGTTGTACCTGTGCGCTTTGCACGTACTCGCCGTACACGAGCAGGTGCATATGCTTGTCGAGCTGCGCGTGAATGGCTTCGAGCACTTTCGGGTGCCGGTGGCCGACGTTGCTCACGCCGATGCCGGAAATAAGGTCCATATACGGCTTACCGTCGGGGCCGTACATATAAACGCCCTCGGCCTTTTCAATTTCAAGGGCAAGCGGGAAATCGGAAGTTTGCGCCAGATGGTCGAAAAAATGCTGGCGATTTGAGATATGCATTCTATTGTTCAAAAAAACTGGCACTGCCGCCTACCCAGGTGAAATCCTTGTTGTACCGGACCCCAATCATTTCACCGCGACTTAACCGGCTGAGACTGATCAATAGTTCCGGCCTTTCGGCATCGTCGGGCCAGCCGTACATCATGCGGATTTCGCATTTGACGAGGCCGTCCGGCGCCTGGATCACGGGTTCGTAGGCAACTTTTCGCTGCAATATATAATTTTCCGGGTCGTCAATGGCCTCCAAATCTGCATTTGTGAGGTGCAGTTGCACGCCAGAGCCCGCAAAAGAGAACAGCGGTTTCAATACGTAGTTTTGAAGATCGGGCGGAAAATCGCCTTGGTAGTCGCTCAGAAAACGTGTTTCAGGAACAAACTCTCCATTCAAAAAGGGCATCGCAAACTTGCTGATCCTGAAAAACCAGTTGGGATGGCCCACCCATTGCACATCGACATCATCGGTGAAATGGTAGCTGGTTTGCAGGTCGGGATAGTTGAACAGGTCGTCGAAAATGAGGCGGTTGTAAATGCGTTTTACCTGAATTTTCCGACCGTCTTTTTCGTAGAACAGCTGCCTGCCTTCGCGGATCAGTTTCGTATAGCAAACGGCTTTAATGCCCAGCATTTGCTCGGTAACTGCGAAATCAATGCGTGTTTTCTGCTTTTCGGGGAAAATTTCAAGCAAAATCACCTGCTCCGGCTGTTCGTCGCCGAGGATCAATGCTTTTAGTTTTGATACGTATTCATCCACAGAATTTGTACCAAACAGATATTCGAACGCTGGCTGCACATCAAAAAACTTCCTGAAAGTTTCGGACAGGAATGCCTGGTAGCCAAATATGGAGGGGAATCCTTGTAATTCAATCAACTGCGGGACGAGCTCGCCGGTAGCATTCCGGCAAACGGCATAGTCGATAGCCAAAAATGAAGTATGTGCATTCTCGCCGGGCACATGCTGGTTTGCAGGCACGGCGCGGTCGGTTTTTGACCGGAAATCCGGTGAGAGCAATGTGCCGATGATTTCATCAGACGCCCGCAGGATTTTTTCGGTCAGCGCTTTGGGAACAAAAACGGGTGTTTCCGCAACCCTGAAATCCAGTTGACCGGGAAACGCGGCACTGAGTGATTCGACGAACTCCTCGTATCCTTTCTCCGTGAAGGAGTTGTTGAACGCTTCCCGGGCTTGCTTATGCATAGGCTGGCTGGAACGTTTTGTTGAACGCGTTTTTCAAAAATGTAGGGATAATCACGGCCTCGGTCATCGAAATCTTGTCCGGATCGTTCAAATGCTCGATCATATCATTGTATTTCTGCTCGCCGTGGGCTTTGACAATGGCTTCCTTTTTATCTTCTTTCAAAAAGTAACGCAGCATTCCTTCCGCGTCGGCTTCCGGGTGAAACTGCGTGCCTACAATCTCGTTGGAAAAGCGGATCGCCATTACGGCGCGTTCGAGGCGCACATGCGGGCGAATTTTTTCCAGACAAAGTAATTTGGCACCCATACTATCGAATGCGAACTGATTAGGCTGGGTAACCTGAAAATCACGCGAATCGACGATCCAAAAAGGGTCGCTCAATGCATTCAGCAACGGATCCTTGCGGCCGGAGGAGGTTTTGTGTACCGGAAATGTACCAAACGAAGTTTTGCGTCGCTTGCTCACTGCCGCCAGTTCCCAGTGAATGCAGGCCATTTGAAACGAATGGCAGATCAGAAACAAATGCTTTTTAACACGATTCTGCCGCTTCGCATTATAGGCCAGGATTTTATCCAGAAAACCAAAGAATTTCTTTTCCCAGGCCTCGCCAACCGGCGCCGGATTGCCCGGACCGCCCGAAGAAATGTACGCGTCGAAGTCCATACCCGGCACTTCGAGCTTTTGTCTTACATCAAAAACAGTGAATTCAACGGGCACGCTTTCTTGCTCTCCAAATGCAGCGATGATCTTTTTAATGCATCGCATTCCCTCATTAGGGTGGCCATTGTACATATCCAGGATGGCGATCCGGAAATGTTTTTCATTAGTGGTCATTTCAGTTTGTGGCCGGTTCGTGTCAGTGAAACCAACCTTTAAGTTATAGAATCGGGTAACCTATCTTAAACAAATGTGTTCCTGATTAGTTCGGGTTTTGGATTAAAAGTTGGATTTAATTCTTAGCAAAGCCCTATTTTGGTTTCTGAAACAATATAATCTACCACTGCGTTCAAGCTGCCGGTTTCTTCGAAAACAGCCAGTTGGCGGTCGGCGCCGGTACCCATTTCAAGGATCTGGTGAATGTATTCGATCTCCTTGCGGCTACCCAGTTCGTCGATCACATCGTCGATGAATTCCAGCAATTCGTGAATCAGGATTTTGTACTCCACTTCCTCCTGTTTCCCGAAATCGATCAGCTTGCTGCTGATACCATACCGCGCCGCGCGCCATTTGTTTTCATTGATCAGCATCCGCCGGTAGGGGCGGAAACTCAGGTTCTGGCTATGCAGCTTGTGGATTTTGGCTACGAGTGCCTGCATGATCGCGGCGAGGCAGATCGTCTCGTCCGTACGCATAGGTACGTCGCACATGCGAAACTCGATGGTATTGAAAAACGGATGCACACGAATGTCCCACCATATTTTCTTACCGTTGTCGATGCAATTCGTCTTGACTAGCAACGCCACGTACTCGTCATACTCGGCAGCGCTGGAAAAGAAGTCGGGAATGCCGGTCCTGGGGAATTTGTCGAAAACTTTGGAGCGGTACGATTTGAAGCCGGTATTGCGCCCGCACCAGAACGGGGAATTGGTCGACAACGCGTAAATGTGCGGCAAAAAGTACCTTACCGCATTCATGATCTGGATGCCCTCATTGCGGCTTTCAATGCCGACGTGCACGTGCAGCCCGAAAATGAGGTTTCCGCGCGCGACGTCGCGCATTTCGTCGATGATCTGATCATAGCGCGGGTCGGGCGTAATGAGCTGGTCGACCCAGTCGGCGAAAGGATGCGTGCCGGCGGCGGCCACCCGCAGGTCCTGCTTTTCGGCCAGGTCCAGGATCATTTTGCGCAGGTAGGTCACTTCTTCCCGCGCTTCCTGGATGTTATGGCAGATGTTAGTGCCCACTTCCACTACCGCCTGGTGCATTTCCGCTTTCACGCGCTCCTTTAATGTTATTTTTCCATCTTCAACCAGCTTTGACATATGCGACCGCAAGTTTCTGGTAACCGGGTCGATGGTTTGAAATTCTTCTTCAATTCCCAGGGTGAATGTTGCCATAATGCAAAGTCGGCTGAATTTTAGTTCGTCAGGATTTCTTCAATTTGGAATTTTTGGCCGGCGCTTTGGTCGCTGCGGCCTTGGTAGTGGGTACTTTGGGTTCGGCTGGTTCAGCCACGGCGATGGGCTCCTTAGCGATTGCGCTCAGGGATTTGGCCGGCTTTTTCGGTGTTACCGCTTTTACCTTCACTTCTGTGGCAGACGCTTCCTTGGCAGAAGGTGCTGCTTTTACAGGCTTGGCTGGCGCAGCTTTGGGCACTTTAACAGGAGCCGCAGCTGCTTTTTCAGCTGTTTTGGTTGATTTTGCCGGTGCTTTTGTTTTGGCCGGTTCAGCCGGTTTGGCTGGTGCTGCCACCGGTTCGGCTGCCGCTACCGTCGGCTGGGCTGCCGGCGCGCCATTCACTGCCTGATTAATAAATGTACCCCAGGTAAGGTTAATCTGTCCCGAAACCTGCTTTTTGGCTCTTTCGATCGCCATATTGGCCGCAGCTTCCACCACCCATTCGAAATTATCGCGGCCTACCGAGTAAATGTCGGCATCCGGTGCGGGGTTACAGAAATCGATCGCATACGGAATGCCCCCACGCACGGCGAATTCGACCGTATTGAAGTCATAACCCAATGCGACATTGAGTTTCAAGGTGTAATCCTTAATGGTTTCAAGCAGTTTTTCGCGCTCTTCGCCCTGGGCTTTCAGATCGGCGGCGTAGCGCAGGTGATGCGGGTTACGCGGTTCGTAAGGCATTACCAGCACATCTTTCTGCCCAATGCAATAGCAGCGTACATAATCGTCGAAAACGATTTCTTCCTGCAACATCATCACCAGCTGCCCTGTTTCTTCATGCTTGATCCACATATCCTGGGGATTCACGACGCGGTACACACTTTTCCAGCCGCCACCGTCGTGCGGTTTCATGTACGCGGGGAAGCCTACATATTGAAATATCTCTTCCCAGGCCATTGGGAAGGCCAGATTACGGAAAGACGTCTCGCTTGTGTTGTCGGGGCGTTGTTTGGAGGGCAAAAGCACGGTTTTCGGTACAGGTATGCCCAATTTTTCCGCCAATGCATTATTGAAGAACTTCTCGTCGGCGCTCCACCAGAATGGGTTGTTGATCACGGCGGTGCCGGTAAGGGCTGCATTCTTCAAATAAGACCTGTAAAACGGAACGTCCTGTGAAATGCGGTCGATTATCACCGCGTATTCGTTCGGGGCTGCCTGTATGACCTTATCGATGGTAACGGCTTCTGCGATAATGCCGTCCTCACCTTTGCTGTTGACTCTTTCGATAAACGCGTTCGGGAAGGTATTTTCCATTCCAAACAGGATACCAATCTTTTTCATATCAAGGTTTTGAGTTGTGTTTTTGATTATTGCAAAACAATGCGCGAGAGGTAATCAGGAAACATTTTGTTCCAGAGCGGCCAGTCGTGCTTTTCCCACCCACGGATGTCGAGCCAGTGTTCGATGCCGTTGTTGTTGAGGATGTTAGACATCCGGACGTTGCTGTCCAGGCAAATATCCCAGTCGGACGTGCCGAGCACTATTTTCATGTGGCCGAAGCGCCAGCCTTGCTCATTGGGCATAAAATCGACAGGATTGGTAAAATACACCGAGTCGTCATAAAAACCGTCCAGAAAGCCGCGGATATCGAATGCGCCGCTCATACTGATCAGGTAAGCTACCAGGTCGGGATGGCGGAACGCAAAACTGGCTGCATGGAAACCGCCGAAACTGCAACCCGCGACGCCGATCTTGCCAACATTACATTCATTGCGGATGTAAGGTACCAGCTCGTTTTTCAGGAATTTGTCGTATTGAATATGGTTCGCTACACGGAACTCGGGGTTGAGGTGCTTTCCGTACCAGGAATCGGCGTCGATCGTATCCACGCAGTAAATCTTGTACTTGCCGGATTCGACCAGCCATCGTACGGATTCGATCAGTCCCATATCCTTGGCCTGGTAGTACCGGCCCAGCGTCGTTGGAAAAAGCAAAATAGGGTAACCCCAGCTGCCGAAAACGAGCATCTCCACGTCCTTGCCGAGATGATGAGAGTAGTATTTAATGTGCTTCTCTTCCAAACAAAGACGGTTTATAGTTGATAAATGAAATATACAAAACAAATCATAGGAAGCAAATTATTAACTTTCGGGTTTTATTTTCATCCGTAGCCGAGTGTTTGCAGTGAATCCAGTCGTTTCCATCTCCCCAATAGTGCCCCTCCAAATCGCCTTGCATTCCGTCTTCCTGGGCCGGGATGTGACGGTAACGGTATTGCTGCCGCCAGGCTTTGTGGCTTCGGAAACTTATCCACTGGTGCTGTTCAACGACGGCCAGGATTTCGAAGCATTGCAAATGGCGGAAACGGCAGCGTCATTACACGCAGCCGGGAAGATCCTCCCGTGCGTGATTGCGGGCATACATGCGAACGACGCGCGCATACACGAGTACGGGACCGCCCGCCAGCCCGACTACGCGGGCCGCGGGGACAAAGCGGGCCTTACCACATCATTTGTTTTGAACGAGCTGGTGCCGCATCTGGCAAAGCATTATCACACCGCCAGCACCGACATTACTTACGCCGGCTGCTCGCTCGGCGGGCTCATGGCGCTGGATGCGGCCTGGAACCACCCCGATGTGTTTTCCAATGCGGGTGTTTTTTCAGGGGCGCTATGGTGGCGGGAAAAGGCACTGGGCGACGGTTATGCGGAGAATGACCGCATAATGCACCGGCAGATACGAAATACTGATCGAGCCGCCTCACTGAATTTCTGGTTTCAATGCGGGACCTGGGACGAGTACGACGACCGGGACGGTGACGGGGTGATCGACTCCATTCAGGATACGCTGGAATGCATTGCCGAGCTCGAACGGAAAGGGTATGCCTGGGGCCGGGATATTCGCTATGTGGAAGTGAAGGAAGGAATGCACAACCCGGAAACATGGGCAAAAGCCCTTCCTGATTTCCTTGAATGGGCGTCAGGAAGGGTAGGGAAGGCCTAATCTATATTGGAAAGGAAAGCCATCGTGTCGATGCCGTCGGCATAATCGGAAAGGCCGGGCGCTTGTGCGGCGCCGAAAGGCAGGGCTTCCTGTAAGTGCAATTCGGGCTTCGCGACCACGCACTGGATCTTTTCTTCCGATTCCTGCAATAGTGCTTTTAGTTCTTCGATCGAATCATAGGGCTGGTAATGCAGCACGCTGATGGGCGATACCAATGCTTCGCTCTCGGTGGCGAGCAAAAAGCCGTTATCCGAATGGGCAATGCGGTTTACGAGGTAAATGGATTTGTTGTACTCGTAATTATTGAAATACTTGTGGTGGTGCAGGTAGTCCGGCGCCATTTCTTCGATCGCCTGGTAAAACCCGGTAAAATCATATCCCGACGGAACGAATATTTTGGATACATTGCGGCACCCGAGCCCGAAATATTGCAGGATGTCGGTAGCTAATGCCCTGAGTTCCTCACGTGTTTCGTCACCGGCAAGCGCGGCTACCGAAGTGCGGTTCTTACGTATAATATTAGGCTTTTTGGCAAAATAATAATGGAAATAGCGGGCGGTGTTGTCGCTTCCCGTGGCGATGTACGCATCGGAATCGTTCAGCCGCTCTACAAATTGGATGTATTCATTAAATTCCGGCTCGATTTCGATCAGTTGGGTGAGCAATGCACGGACCAGCAACGGATCGTCGGAGCTCGGTTTGGCAAGCAATGTGTGGCCGCTTACGAGTACGCAAAGAGCATCATGAAAGCCCACTGCCGGGATGTTGCCGGCCATTACCACACCTATTTTACGTGATTGGGCGGGTTCGGGGTAACTTTCAGCCCAGCTTTTGAGTTTTTCCTCATCCAGATACTGTTCGGCAATCGCATTCAGTGATAACCTCACGTTAGCGGGTGTAAACCAGTTGTTTCTGCTCTTGGCACCCGCTACCCATTCCGCGATCGTCTCCTCGTTTGCCGCATCGCCGATGAACCGGCCCAGACGGATGAATGCATTTATTCTCCGAATTCTTGATATCATTCTACTCTGACTCTAAAAAGTTAAATGGCAAGTGCCGTTTTTATTTTTCTGATTGTTGGGAAACTATAAATAGTTATATTTGTTACCCAATACAGAAGAATAGCAACAAATATAAACAATCCGGCGACTATGGCTATAATGATAACCGATGAATGCATAAATTGTGGGGCGTGTGAGCCAGAATGCCCGAATACAGCAATTTATGAGGGAGGTGTAGAATGGACTTGGGGGGATGGAACGAATTTAGATGAGGTAGACTTCGGTGATGGCACCATCGTAAGCGGCAAGGAAAAGCAGTCCCCTGTTTCAGACGAATTTTACTATATAGTTACCGATAAATGTACCGAGTGCGTTGGTTTTCACGAAGAGCCCCAGTGTGCTGCGGTTTGCCCGGTAGACTGCTGCGTGCCTGATCCCGACAACGAGGAGGAAGAAGAAACTTTGCTTGCCAAAAAAGCATGGATGCACGGTGAATAGGCCCTGCTGACGATAAAAAACGCAAAGCCTGCTACACAGCAGGCTTTTTTTGTGCCCTTCCGGTTC
>CAMLNK010000105.1 GCA_946481035.1 uncultured Dyadobacter sp.
CGAAATGGGTTTGTAGAAGTGCTATGTGGGAATGGAATTATGTTTTAAGTAATATATTTTTGAACTAAACACTTAACCGAGCGTCAGTCATGGGAAGTTTCAGTTTGAATGCCAGCCAGATCGCCGACTATAACCGCGACGGCTATATTGTCGTGAAAAACCTGTTTTCCACCGAAGAGGTCGGAAAACTATACCATACCGCATTGGAAAATTCAGTGATGCAGAAGAACGCTATGGATCTGAATGACCAGACGGGGAAGAAAACGAAGCTGTCGTTGTGGTTCACGCCGGGCGATGACGTGTTCGGGTACCTGATCCGTAGCGAGCGGATGGTCAATTCGGTGCGGCGGCTCTTGCAGGAAGAGAGCCCGGTTTGCCATTTTCACACCAAACTCATGCAAAAAGAGCCGAAAGTAGGGGGCGCATGGGAGTGGCACCAGGATTATGGGTATTGGTATAAAAATCAATTCATTTTTCCTGACCAACTGATGAGCGTGATGATCGCATTGACGCCCGCCAACAAGGAAAACGGCTGTTTGCAGGTCATTAAAGGTTCGCACAAAATGGGTAGGGTCAACCATGGCTTCGCTGGCGAGCAGGTGGGTGCAGACATGGAGATGGTGAACCATGCATTGAAAACGATGGAGCTGATCTACTGTGAATTGGAGCCTGGTGATGCATTGTTTTTTCATAGTAACCTCATGCACCGGTCGGAAGCGAACCTCTCGGATCATCCGCGCTGGTCGCTGATTTCCTGCTATAACTCACAATCCAACATTGCCTACGCCGAAACCTCCACATCGTGGCGGGTACCTGTTTCCATCGTTCCGGATCGTGCATTGCTCGAATGGAATGCGGAGTCTTTCGAAAATGTGGATTTTCTCAAAAAAGAAAATGACCCGGCGCTGAAATCGACCGGCTGGGAGAATGAAGTGAAAACGACTTAATTTATGGACAGGTGTGGTCAGGTATAGTCATGTGTGGTCAAGAATTGTCAGGTGTAGTCAAGAATTGTCATGTGTAGTCATTAATAGTTAGGGATGGCCACTAGCCGACCGGAAATGCTTTTCAACAA
Source organism: uncultured Dyadobacter sp. (assembly GCA_946481035.1). The sequence continues at coordinate 1,076 of CAMLNK010000105.1, forward strand.
GTGACAATACATGACAATACATGACAATGCTTGACAATGCTTGACTACATCTCACCACACCTGACAATACTTGACCACCCTTGACAACACCTAACCTATTTCTAAACCATTAAATTGATTGCTGATATGCAGAAAATCGCAATGCTCGGCTCCGGCTTTATCGGACGTTTTTATGCGGAATCCATTCATGGGCAGCGTAGCCGCGACCGCGTGGTGGCCATTTATGCGCGGCGGGAAGAAAGCGCCAAAAAGTTTGCCGACGATTATGGCTGCGACTTCTGGTCTTCGAATATGGAAGAGGTGATCGCACATCCCGATGTGAATATGGTTTGCATTGCGTTGCCCAACAACGTTCACGAGGAAGCGGTGCTGCTTTGCGCCAAACATAAAAAGGCCGTGGTATCGACCAAGCCCCTGGGGCGCAACGGCGCAGAGGCGTTACGGATGCTGAAAGCCGTCGAGGAGGCCGGAATATTCGCGGGTTACCTGGAAGATCTTTGCTACACCCCCAAATTTTTGAAATCGCTGGAAAGTGTTAAAAATGGCTCGCTAGGTCGCATTATCTGGGCCAAATCGCGCGAGGCCCACCCGGGCCCGCATAGCGAGTGGTTTTGGGATATTGAGCAAGCAGGCGGCGGTTGCATCCTGGATTTGGGCTGCCATTGCATCGAGATTTCACGGAATTTTATTGGGAAGGATATCAAACCGGTGGAGGTAATGTGCTGGGCGGATACGCAGGTGAAGCCCATCGATGCCGAAGATCATGCGATTGCATTGGTTAAATATGAAAATGGCGCTATCGGGCAGTTTGAAGTGAGCTGGACGTTCCGTGGAGGGATGGATTTGCGCGACGAGGTAATGGGGACCGAGGGTACGATCTGGATCAATAACTTTTTGAGAACGGGTTTTGAAATGTTCACGACCGGCCAAAACCCGGACGGTGCCGGCGAGGAATATGTGGCTGAAAAGGCCGAAAGCAATACTGGCTGGCTGTTCCCGGTAGGCGACGAGGTGAACGACCTGGGGTATAACCACATGTTCACGGATATGTTCAATTCTGCTGAAAAAGGTAATGAGCCCGCTGAGACGTTTTATGATGGCTATATTGTGAATGCGGTGATCGATGCGGCTTATAAATCGGCGAAATCAAAGCTTTGGGAGAAGGTGGAGCTGCCTGTGTGGCGTGGGCGCGAGGGCGTGGAGAAACCATCCAACTATGTTTCGTATAATGAAACGCATTACCTGATCAAGCAGGAAGTGACGCACGACGGGCGCAATAAACTGATCCTGAAAGACAAGGTGACCGGCAAGATCACCGAGCAGGATATTTAACGGGTATTTTTCATGGAATATGCCTATATTTAAGGTTGCAACAAACATTAACCACGTTAAGAAATCATGGCAGGAAGTGTTAATAAAGTAATTCTGATCGGTAACCTGGGTAGCGATCCGGAGGTGCGTTACCTCGAAAGCGGATCGGCGGTGGCGAAGTTCAACATCGCAACGACCGAAACTTACACGAACAAAAACGGCGAGCGTGTAGACAATACCGAATGGCACCGCATTGAGCTTTGGGAGGGATTGGCAAAAGTGGCAGAGAAATACCTCAAAAAGGGAAATCAGGTGTATATCGAAGGCCGTATCCGCACCGATACCTGGACGGATAAGGAAGGCCAGCAACGTACCGGCGTAACGATCCGTGCAAACAGCATGACGCTGCTTGGAGGTCCTTCGGGTGGTAACTCCGGCGGAGATTATAACCAGGGTGGCCAGCAAGGCGGTTACCCGCAGCAGGGCAACGCGCCGCGTGGCAACAATGCACCGCGGCCTTCGGACCCGATACCGCCGTCGATGGCAGCCGGCAACGATGACGACGATCTGCCGTTCTGATGCATTCAATGAGACAATAGCGAGTCCCGCTTAAAAATGTATTTATTCCCGAATAGATGCAGTTATTAAGCGGGATTCGCTACATTTATCTGATTGAATACCTATTTTGAACATTCTCTGACATTTCGTGAAAGAAACAGAAGACAGTGACGACCCGCTTGCCCGAACGCGTACGGGGATTCATTTTCCCCAGAAAAGTACGCAAACCACTCTGGCAGGGGTGCTCATACCCGTTGATTTCCTGGCTCCTTACGACTTCATCCTTGTTATTTTTTTGCTGATTATATCCCTGTTTCTGTCGGGAATCCGGGCGGCTTACGCAGCTTCCGGCGCGATGGAAAACCCCTGGGAGCGCAAGGCAGAAGGCGACAATAACTTACCTACACGTATTCAGCAATTGGCGCTTTCGCTGGTCCAGCGGGGCATTACGTTGTTTGCATTGTTGCTTGCGGGGCGTCTGGCCTGGTTGCATATGGAAGCCGGAAGCGTTGAAATGGTTCGCTGGGCGGTACTCGCGTTCCTGGTGATCTGGATATGGCTCGATGCGATAGTACGTTACAACAGCGCCCGCAAAGCGCAGGAGTTTATTCCCAAAATATCCGGCCTCACACAGTTTCTGATCAAAATATGCAAGCCGCTGACCCAGCCGATTATGAAACTTGGTTATTCATTCGGCGTGCTTACGCCGCAAGGCGCCGAGATCACGACCGAAATGCTGGAAGCCAAGGCGGAAAGTGAGGAAGAGACGGATCTGCTGCGCGGATTGGCCAATTTCCGGCAAACCAACGCGCGCAAGGCCATGCAGGCGCGTGTACAGGTGACCGCATTCGATATTGAACTCGATTTTCACGAGTTAATGGACCGCATTAATAAGTCGGGATACTCGCGGGTGCCGGTCTATCGCGACGATCTCGACCACGTGGAAGGTATTTTGAATGTAAAAGATTTGCTGCCGCATATTCATCTGGACGAGCATTTCAACTGGCAGAAACTGTTGCGCCCCGTCTACTTCATCCCCGAAAGCAAACGCCTCGACGATCTGATGAAAGACTTTCAAAACCGCCGCGTGCATATGGCGATTGTTGTCGACGAGTACGGCGGGACAAGCGGATTGATTACCCTGGAAGATATTATCGAAGAAATTTTTGGGGACATTAATGATGAATATGACGAAGACGAGGAGGTGAATTACACTCAGGTCGACGAGAATACGTACGTCTTCGAAGGCAAGGTACTCATCAACGACCTGTGCCGCATTCTAAACCTCGAAACCGATTATTTTGACGAGGTTCGGGGCAATAGCGAGTCGCTGGCGGGGCTGCTGCTGGAACTGTTTTCACGGCTTCCGCGGACGGGCGAGATCGCTACGCATCGGGAAGTAACCTTCAAGGTACAGTCGGCCGACAAGAAGCGCATTAAAAAGGTGCGGGTGTTGGTATCCTGAGGGCAGTTGGCTTTCGGCTGTCGGCAACCGGCCTTGGGGGATTGCGATCTTTAATTTTTCTCCGAATAAACGAAGTTGCTGATCGCCGAAAGCCGACGGCCGAAAGCTGGTTAAAGAAAAAATACAATTCGATTTTATTTACTCAGAACTTATTCTTAATTTTGCCCGGCAAATAACAATAGTTTATTTGCTATGAACACAGACCCATCCAAAGTCCTCTTCGAGGCGCTCACCTACGACGACGTTCTGTTAATCCCCGGTTATTCAGAAGTCCTGCCTCGTAACACAACAACAAAAACCAAGCTTACCCGTAACATCGAGTTGAACATTCCTATTGTGTCAGCTGCTATGGATACGGTGACGGAATTTGAACTGGCCATCGCCATGGCTCAGGAAGGCGGTATTGGAATAATCCATAAAAATATGTCCCTGGAAGCGCAAGCTGAGCAGGTGAGAAAGGTAAAACGTTCTGAAAGCGGCATGATCCTCGACCCGATCACGCTGCTCGACACTGCGACCCTTGGCGACGCGCACCAGATTATGCGCGAGTTCAAGATCGGAGGTATCCCCGTCATCAACAAAGACCACAAATTGGTAGGTATCCTTACCAACCGCGACCTGCGTTTCGAGCGTGAAATGAGCAAGCCGGTAACCGAAATCATGACGAAGGACAACCTCGTTACTGCTTCGGAAGGTCTGTCACTGGACGATGCGGAGAAAATCCTGCAAGAGTACAAAATTGAAAAACTGCCTATCGTAGATTCAGAGTATCGTCTGACGGGTTTAATCACCTATAAGGACATCCTGAAACGCAAATCACATCCGAATGCCTGTAAAGACGAATATGGCCGCCTACGCGTAGGAGCAGCCATAGGCGTTACGCCGGACGTGCTGAAACGCGTTGAAGCGTTGGTAAAAGCAGGTGTGGATGTTGTCAGCCTCGATACTGCCCACGGACATTCCCAAGGCGTAATCGAAGCATTGAAATCCATTAAAGCGGCATTCCCTAAACTGGATGTGATCGCTGGTAACGTGGCCACAGGCGCAGCTGCCAAAGCATTGGCTGATGCCGGTGCCGACGCAGTGAAAGTGGGTGTGGGCCCGGGTAGTATCTGTACCACGCGTATCATCGCGGGTATCGGTGTTCCGCAGCTTACCGCGGTAATGTGGGCAGCCGAAGGCCTGAAAGGCACCGGCGTTCCGGTAATCGCCGATGGGGGTATCCGTTTCTCAGGTGATATGACCAAAGCATTGGCCGGCGGTGCAAGTACGATCATGATCGGCTCAATGCTCGCTGGTAGCGATGAGGCTCCGGGTGAAGTTGTAATTTATGAAGGACGGAAATTCAAAGCTTACCGCGGAATGGGATCGGTGGAAGCCATGGAAGATGGTTCAAAAGACCGTTATTTCCAGGATGCGGAAGATGACGTGAAGAAACTGGTTCCGGAAGGTATCGTGGGTCGCGTACCATTCAAGGGCAAGGTTTCGGAGATCATTTATCAGATGGTAGGAGGTTTGAAAGCGGGTATGGGGTACTGCGGCGCTGGTGATATCGAATCGTTGCAGAATGCACAGTTTGTGAAAATCACTTCTGCCGGTGTGAAAGAAAGCCACCCGCACGATATCATGATTCAGAAAGAAGCTCCGAATTATTCGAGATCGTAAATGTGGGTTTGATGGTCGGTTGTTTTGACCGCCGACCATCGACCGCTGACCGCCGTTGGGTGGTAGTTTGATTCACTACCGATAGGCGGCATTGATATAGCAAAAAAGCGTCGTAGGGTTTCCTGCGACGCTTTTTTGCTATGTAATAAATCTTTTAAAACCCAACTAACACTAATCGGCGGTCCGCGGTCGGCCGTCGGCGGTCAAGAAATTACGCCGCACTAGGCTTTGCGAAACGGCTTTTCAGATAAGAGAAAATCATTGGGAGAATAGAAATTCCGATGATACCGAAAATGACCAGTTCGAAATTCTTTTTGACAATCTCCATATTTCCGAAGAAATAGCCGAGCAATGTAAGCGTAGGAACCCAAAGCAACGCGCCGACGATACAGAAGATAATGTAACGCGAATAGTTCATGCTGCCTGCACCCGCCACGAATGGTGCTACGGTACGGACGATCGGGATGAAGCGGGCCATGATTACGGTGCTGCCGCCATGTTTTTCATAGAATGCCTCCGTTTTTTCAAGGTATTCTCTTTTCAGGAATAGTATCTTTTCACGTTTTTTGATTTGCCCGCCAAAGGTTTTACCCATAAAATAATTGACATTGTCCCCCAACAATGCGGCGATGATGAGGATAATAATGATCAGCCAGACATTCAGGCCGGTAGTTTCGTTGGCGGCAATGGCGCCGGCGGCAAAAAGGAGCGAGTCACCGGGAAGCAGCGGCATGATTACCAGGCCGGTTTCGGTGAAGACAATCAAAAACAGAATGACGTAAGTGAGTGTACCATATTCTTCCACGATGTTGAACAAATGCTTGTCGAGGTGGAGGAAGAAATCAATGAACTGGGTTAAAAATTCCATAGCTATACGTTAAGTTGACAATCTGTTTTATGAGCCCTGACTTATTTGGAATCGATTTTCCACTTCTGTTTTGTTTTGGTATTCAGGAAGTGGTTGAAAGTGTCCCCGCGAAGACCGAGGCGGATCGTTTCGAGCGGGATCAGTTCACTTGGGGCGATATTACCGAGGTTAACATTGGCGCCGAGCAGTTTCACAAACCATACCTGCTGTGATTTCTGGGGAGCTTCCCAGATCATATCTTCAAATGCAATTTCCGTAAGGATTTCCTCTACGAGTCCCTGGCGCACCTCTCCGCTTGCACGGAACAAACCTACGTTACCGGATTCGCGGGCTTCGCCGATCACCTTCCAGGCACCTGCCTGCAATTCCGATTTGATCAGCTGGATCCATTTGTAGGGAGGGATGATTTTATTTTCATCCTTCGAGCCTACTTCGGAAAGAACGGTGACCTGTTGGGAAAGCGTATGGATATATTCGCATTTAACGTCCTGCGGCATTTCAATGGAGCCGTCGGATACCTCTGCGTGAGACAGTTGATATTTATCGAGTAACTTACGATAATCATCGAACTGGTTACGGACCACGAAAGCTTCGAACAGCGTCCCGCCGAAGTACACCGGGATGTTGGCACTTTTATAGATCGCGAGCTTCTCGTTCAGGTTCGGGCTTACGAAAGAAGTGGCCCAGCCCAGTTTTACGATATCAATATAAGGTGATGCGATGGATAGCATATCTTCTGTTTCCCTGACACTCAGCCCTTTGTCCATCACCATGGTAAGTCCTTTTGTTCTGGGTTTCTGGGAACGCTCGGGAACCTGCGATAACGTAAAATTCATATATGAGTAAGCATTTATCTCTGGCAAAAAACTCCGGCAAAGGTAGTAATAACCTTCGATACGTAACAATAAAATCCATAGCATTGACTCGTTACCATCAATTTTTCTACGATAATTACTATTTTTAAAAATCGCATTCATAACTATTCAAACTATTCCCGCATCTATGAACACACACGCGCAGATTGACCCGCAAACTGAAAACAAGCGGCTTTCATTTTTAAGGCAGTTTATCGGCAGGCCGATGGACCAGCATTTTTCACCCGTAGCTAAATGGCTCAATGGGGTGCTCCTTTCGATCGAGGAAGGTGCAATGGAGGTCGAATACCATGTCAGGGAAGACATGTGCAACCCGATGGGCACATTGCACGGAGGCATCGCTGCTACTATTCTCGACGATATCGTAGGAACGATGGTTTATGCGTTGGGGCGGGAGTTTGGCTTCACGTCCGTCAACCTGAACTGCGATTTCCTGAATCCGGCGGTGGTAGGCGATGTGCTGGTGGCCAAATCGGCCGTTATCCGTGCCGGGAAAAATATTGTGCACGTGGAAGGAAGGCTGATGAATGCCCACGGCCGGATCATCGCCAAATGCACGAGTAACCTCATCCAAACCGCCTTTAAATTACCGCTGGTGCCAGGGCAGTAACGGGTTTCGCCCTATCTTTGTGGTATGGAAAAACAATTCAGTGACCTGCCCGAAAGCCGCCAGCAACAGCTTATGGCCTTCGACCGTTTATTGACGATCATGGACGAGCTCCGGGAGCAATGCCCGTGGGATAGAAAGCAGACAATGGACAGCCTGCGCCACCTGACGATCGAAGAAACCTACGAACTTTCCGATGCCATATTGAACAACGACCTGCCCGAAATCCAGAAGGAACTCGGCGATGTTTTGCTGCATATTGTTTTTTATGCCAAAATCGGTTCGGAAAAGTCTGAGGATAGGACCTACAACTTTGATATAAAAGATGTTCTGCACGGCATTTGCGACAAGCTCGTTGCCCGCCACCCGCATATTTACGGCGATTTCGTAGCCGATACCGAAGAAGCTGTCAAGCAGAATTGGGAAAAACTGAAATTAAAAGAGGGAAATAAATCGGTGCTC